>JAHIOK010000100.1 GCA_018895315.1 Actinomycetota bacterium
AGCAGCACCTGCGGGCGGTTCACGAGCGCACGGGCGATCGCGACGCGCTGCTGCTCACCGCCGGAGAGCTCGTGCGGGAACCGCTTGCCTTTGCCTTCGAGCCCGACGAGTGCGAGCGCCTCGGGCACGGCCTGCTGGATGAACGCGCGTGAAGAGCCGATCACCTGCAGGGTGAAGGCGACGTTCTGACTCACGGTCTTCGTCGGCAGCAGCCGGAAGTCCTGGAAGACGGCGCCGATGTGGCGGCGGAAATACGGCACCTTGCGGTTGGACAGCGTGCGAAGGTCGCGTCCGAGCACGACGACACGCCCCTCGCTCGGCGTCTCCTCGCGGAGGATGAGATGCAGACACGACGACTTGCCCGAGCCCGAGGCGCCGACGAGGAAGACGAACTCTCCGCGGAGCACTTCGAAGTCGACGTCGTTCAGAGCGGGTCGCACGGTACCGCGGTACTTCTTGGAGACGTTCTCGAACCGGATCATGGCCTCTAGAGCCTAAGCGGGGTCCCGATCACCGACCCGAGCGACACCCGGTGCCGCGACATCCTGTTTTCTCACTCGCGAGACGTGACAAAAGCACAACCGCAGCGGGCTGTGGTTGTGCTTCTTTGCCGTCTCGCGGGGCTCAGTCGTCGGTGGGACGCTTGCGCCAGCGGATGCCGGCCGAGATGAACCCGTCGAGGTCGCCGTCGAAGACGGCCGAGGGGTTGTTGACCTCGTGGTCCGTGCGCAGATCTTTGACCATCTGGTACGGCGCGAGCACGTACGAGCGCATCTGATCGCCCCAGCTCGCAGTGATGACACCCGCGAGGTCTTTCTTGATCGCCGCTTCCTGCTCCTTCTGGATGAGCATGAGACGCGACTGCAGCACACGCATTGCGGCGGCGCGGTTCTGGATCTGGGACTTCTCGTTCTGCATTGACACGACGGTGCCGGTGGGGAGGTGGGTCAGGCGCACCGCGCTGTCGGTCGTGTTGACCGACTGCCCGCCGGGGCCCGAAGAGCGGAACACGTCGACGCGCAGGTCGGCCTCGGGAATCTCAACCTCGACGGCCTCTTCCATGAGCGGAATGACCTCGACCGCCGCGAAGCTGGTCTGGCGCTTTCCCGCGGAGTTGAAGGGGCTCATCCGCACGAGGCGGTGGGTGCCGGCCTCGACGCTCAGAGTTCCGAACGCGTAGGGCGCGTCGACCTCGAACGTTGCGGACTTGATGCCCGCCTCCTCCGCGTAGGACGAGTCCATGACGGTGACGGGATACTTGTGCTGCTCGGCCCAGCGCAGGTACATGCGCAGGAGCATCTCGGCGAAGTCGGAGGCATCCACCCCACCGGCGCCGGCGCGGATCGTGACGACAGCGGGGCGATCGTCGTACTCGCCGTCGAGGAGGGTCTGCACCTCGAGCTGACCGACGACCCCTTCGAGATCGCGCAGCTCTTTGCGCGCGTCATCTGCGGCCTCTTCGTCTTCCATCTCGTTCGCGAGCTCGACCATGACCTCGAGGTCGTCGAGGCGACGCCCGATGTCGGAGATGCGCGCGAGCTCGGACTGACGGTGGCTCAGCGCGCTCGTGACCTTCTGCGCAGCCTCGGGGTCGTCCCAGAGGTCGGGCACACCAGCGGCCTCGCTGAGGCGGGCGATCTCGGAGCGGAGTCCTTCGACGTCCACCACCGCGGTGATATCGGCGAAGGTGGAACGGAGGGCCTGGATGTCGGCGGTGAGATCGAGTTCGAGCATGACACTCCAGACTAACGTGGATGCAGTGACCGACAACGCCGACTCCCCCGGCATGCGCGCCGTCCTGTGGCGGTTCGGCCCGATGATCTACGGCCCGACGGTGCTCTTCGCACTCGGCGAGGGCGCCGTCATTCCGCTGCTACCGGTGATCTCGCAGCAGCTGGGTGCCGATGTGACCGTCGCGGCGCTGGTGGCTTCGGCCCTCGTGGTCGGTCAGCTGTGCGGCAACATCCCCGCCGGATGGGCGGTCGCCCGGGTCGGCGAACGCATCACGATGGCCGTCGCCGGAGGCATCTCGCTCGTGGGGGCGGCGGGCATGATCTTCGCCCCGAGCCTCGGCGTACTCGCAGCATCGGTCTTCTTGATCGGCTTCTGCGCAGCGGCGTTCGGCCTCGCCCGGCATTCGTTCATGACGACGCGGATGCCGCTGCAGTTCCGCGCGCGTGCCCTGTCGCTGCTCGGCGGCTCGTTCCGCCTCGGCATGTTCGTGGGGCCGTTCATCGCCGCCGGATTGCTCGCGGCGTTCGGCGATGAACATGCCGCGGTCTGGTTCTTCGCCGGATGCCTCCTGGCCACCGTCTTGCTCGTCCTCCTCGGCCCCGACCCCGAGAAGCTGGTGGCGATCCCGGTGGCCCCATCCGCGTCACGCGGTGGTGCGGGCGACGACGCGCAGTTTGCCGAAGACACCGGCGAGGCTGTAACCGGCGCGATCCCGACTGCGGAACGGGTGGGTGTGTTCCGCACCATGTGGCGATACCGAGAGGTGCTGGCGCGACTCGGGCTGGCCGCGGCATCCCTCTCTGCCGTCCGCTCCGCACGGCAGGTCCTGCTGCCGCTGTGGGGCCTGTCGATCGGACTCGATGCGCAGAGCATCGCGCTGGTGGTCGGCATCTCAGGCGCGATCGACTTCGCGCTGTTCTACGCGAGCGGCCAGGTCATGGATCGCTTCGGCCGGCTGTGGGCGGCGCTGCCGGCGATGGTACTGATGGGAGGCGGATTCCTCGCCCTGTCGTTCACGCACGACCTCGTCTCGGCCCCGATGTGGTTCGCGATGTTCGCCGCCGTGCTCGGGGTGGGCAATGGCCTCTCAAGCGGGATCCTGCTGACGCTCGGCGCCGACGTGGCGCCCGCCGCCGACCCGGCGCCTTTCCTCGGATCGTGGCGCACCCTCACCGATGCCGGTGGCGCCGTCGCACCGCTGCTCGTCTCGGCGCTGACCGCGATCGGCTCGCTCGCTCTCGGCACCGGCGCGATGGGCGTGCTCG
>JAHIOK010000009.1 GCA_018895315.1 Actinomycetota bacterium
GCCGTGCCGGTGCAGAACCTGGTGATGGCCATGATCGCCAAGAAGCCGGATGAGCGCCCGCAGTCCTCGGCCGCGGTCTCGCGCGCCGCCACGGCTCTGCGCCGTGGCGATCTCGCCGCAGCCGCGGCTGCCGTTCCGGCGATCGCCGGCGGTGTCGTGCTGACGGATGCCGCCACGCAACTGCTGGGCGCAACGGATACGTCTTCGGCGACCCGTCTGATGCCCGCGACCGCCGCGGTCCCCGTCGACGAAGAGCCCAAGCGCAAGCGCAGCCCGTGGACCTGGCCGCTGATCGCGCTCATCGTCCTGCTCGTGCTCGTGATCGGCGGCACGCTGGTCGCGTTGCTCTCCAACCAATCCCCCAACAACACGCCCGCCTCCTCGTCCGCCCCATCGACGCCGTCGAGCAGCCCTCCGGTCTCGCCGTCCGCCTCACAGACACCAACCACCGTCGACGTCACCGCCCTCGCCCTCGGTGGGACGCAGTGCGATCAGGCCATCCAGAAGGCACGGGATGCCGGCCTCACGGCTTCTCGATCGTCGACGTCGCCCGCCGCCACGACGGCGGCTCAGGTGGGCACCGTGCAGTCGACCAGTCCTTCCGGTGGAAACGTCCCCAAAGGCTCGGCCATCGCGATCACCTGCTACGGCGAGCAGACCACGATTCCGAGTCCGAGCAGCGCGCCCAGCATCCAGCAGAACGGACAGAGCGTGGCCCAGGTCACCGCGGGCTCCACGGTCGACGTGACGTGGGCGACCTACACCTGCCCGAGCGGCACCGGCACGCTGAGCGGCTTCACCGTCTCGATCACGGGCGCGACCTTCGTCGCCGACGGCACGCAATCGCGTAGCTTCTCCCCCGCCGAGCTGACGACGAAGATCAGCGTCGCGGGCAGCGGCACGGTCACGGCGAAGTACGTCGCGGTCTGTTCGGGCACCGAGCAGCGATCGTCGGCGCCCTCGCCGGTCGTGCAGGCATCCATCATTCCTGCGACGACCCCCAACCCGACTACCACACCCTGACAAGAACCGAGGATCGGACGCACGTCGGTTAGGCTGGCGTGTGTTCGACCCAGGGAGTGACCGTTGACAGCTGAGCCGCGCGTGCTTTCCGGCCGCTACCGTGTCGATGAGCTGATCGGGCGCGGCGGCATGGCGAGTGTCTTCCGCGGCTACGACCTCACGCTCGGTCGAGACGTCGCGATCAAGCTGCTCAAACGCGATCTGGCGAACGACAGCACGTTCCGCACGCGGTTCCGCCTCGAGGCGCAGGCGGCCTCCCGGATGGCGAACCCGGCAATCGTCCGCGTGTTCGATGCCGGAGAAGACAGCGAGACCGGCACCGACGGTGTCGTGCACCCCGTGCCGTACATCGTGATGGAACTCGTGCACGGCGCGCTGCTCAAGGACATCATCGCCGAAGGCCCGGTGTCGATCGACGATGCGGTGCGCTACACGGACGGCATCCTCGAAGCCCTGGAGTATTCGCATCGCGCTGGCGTCGTTCACCGCGACATCAAGCCCGGCAACGTGATGGTGACCGATGCCGGGCAGGTCAAGGTCATGGACTTCGGCATCGCCCGGGCCGTCTCCGACTCGTCGTCGACCGTGGCCGAGACCACCGCGATTCTCGGTACGGCCGCATATTTCTCTCCCGAGCAGGCCAAGGGCGAGGCCGTGGATGCCCGCGCCGACGTGTACTCGACCGGCGTCGTGCTGTATGAACTCCTCACCGGGCGCCAGCCGTTCCGCGGCGATTCGCCCGTGGCGGTGGCGTATCAGCACGTCAGCGAGACCCCGGTCCCCCCGTCCGAGGTCACCGAGACCGTACCCCGCGGGATGGATGCCGTCGTGCTCCGCGCCCTCGCCAAGGACCCGTTCCAGCGGTATCCGGATGCCGCGACCTTCCGTGAGGCACTGGATTCCGTCACCGACGGCAGGGTGCCCTCCAAGCGCCAGCTCGACGCGCTGACCAGCGAGCTGTACGGCCCGAATCCCCGCCAGGCGGCGGAGACGGCCCGTTCACTGCGCCAGCTCAGCACCGACACCACCATGAAGCGCACGCAGGCCGGACCCCCGGTGGCGTGGATCTGGGCGGGTGTCGCCCTCGTCGCGGTCCTGCTGTTCTCGGTGCTGTTCTGGGTGACTCAGATCAGTCCGCGCAATGAGGTGCCGAACAACGCCAGAATCGTGCCGAATGTCGCGACGATGACGTACGAGAACGCTGTCGAAACGCTGACCGCCAACGATCTGATCGCGCATCGCATCAACGAGGCGAGCAACGTTGTCGCCGCCGGCAGCGTCATCCGCACGAGCCCCGCCGCCGGGGTCTCCATGGCGCCGGCCCAGCAGGTCGACGTCTACGTGTCGAAGGGCCCGGAGACGGCGACCGTCCCGTCACTGGTGGGTATCCCCGAAGCCGATGCGCGCGCGGCGATCACCGCTGCCGGGCTCGTCGTGGGTCCGATCACGCCGCAGAACAACCCGGATCTCGGGGCCGGCGTCGTGATCTCGGCAGACCAGGTGGCGGGAGCGACCGTGGCAAAGGGCACCACCGTCAACCTCGTCGTGGCCTCTGGTCGCGTCATCGTCGTCGATGTCACGGGCTACACGCTCGACGCGGCCACTCGTGAGCTCGAGGGAATCAAGCTCACCGTCGCGACCGCTGACGACGCGTCGTGCCCCGCTACGAACCCGCGGACGGTGCGCACGCAGTCGATCGCGCCGGGCGAAGCCGCGGTGCACTCTCAGATCACTCTGACGTCCTGCTCGGGCTGATCTTCGAGATCCCCTCAGCGGCGCGGGTGCAATGCCGCCCCGCGCGCGGGCGCCGCGGCATCCCCGGTCTGCGCGAGCCAGTTGCCGAGCAGGCGGTATCCCCCCTCGGTCAGGACGCTCTCGGGGTGGAACTGCACACCCCATACCGGCGCGGTGCGGTGAGCGATGCCCATGATCACCCCGGACGCCGTGCGACTGGTGACCGCGAGTTCGGCTGGCAGAGATCCGGGCACGATCGCCAACGAGTGGTAGCGAGTCGCGGTGAAGGGGTCGGGCAACCCCTGATAGAGCGCACTGCCGTCGTGTGTGACCTCCGAGGTCATGCCGTGCATGAGCTCGGGAGCATGGGCGACCGTGGCGCCGAA
>JAHIOK010000101.1 GCA_018895315.1 Actinomycetota bacterium
CGCGTCGTCGAGGGCGACGAATGTGGGCTCCCCACCCATCGTGAGACGCACGTCTCCGCGCTCCAGACGCTCATCGACCGCTTCGCCGACGGCATCGATCCGTCGCCACTGTTCGTCGGTGTAGGGCTTGGTCGTGCGCGGATCCTCGTGCACGCGCAGCACCTCGTTGCGGAACTCGAACCGCACCTCCGTGCGCTCGGTGGCTCCCTCGATCGGCGCGGCGCTGGAGGGATGCGGGGTGGCGCTCAGCGGAATGTGTCCTTCCCCGGCGAACAGCGCGCTGGTCGGATCCATGCCGATCCAGCCGGCACCCGGGATGTAGACCTCTGTCCAGGCGTGCAGGTCGGTGAAGTCGGCCTCGGGGCCGCTGGGACCATCGAGCGACTTCTGGTCGGCGGCGAGCTGCACGAGATAGCCCGAGACGAACCGCGCGGCGAGTCCGTACTTGCGCAGCAGGCTCACGAGGAGCCAGGCGCTGTCACGGCATGAGCCGATCGCCCGGCCGAGGGTCTCATCGGGGGTCTGAACGCCCGGCTCCATGCGCACGTCGTAGGCGACGTCGCGATTGACGGCCGAGTTGAGCCCCGCCAGGAACTGCACCATGGGGATGCCCTCGTCGGGAATGGCCGGCAGCGACTGCTTCCACACCTCGGCCTGGTCGCTGTCCTCGACAGGGCGCAAGTAGGGCGCGAGGTCTGCGGCGAGGCTCGGTTCGTACGTGAACGGGAACCGCTCGGCGTACTCCTCGATGAAGAAGTCGAAGGGGTTGATCACCATCATGTCGGCGACGATGCCGACCGTGATGCGCAGGTGGTCGATGCGCTCCGGGAACACGATCCGGGCGACCCAGTTGCCGAACGGGTCCTGTTGCCAATTGATGAAGTGCTCTTTGGGACTGATCTCCAGCGAGTACGCCTCGATGGGAGTCCGCGAGTGCGGCGCGGGCCGCAGGCGCACGATGTGCGGGGTCACTTTCACCGGCGCGGCGAACTCGTAGCCGGTGTAGTGCGTGAGCGAGACCTTGGTCGACATGACCTAAGCATCGTGCAGAACTGTTGCGGAAGGATTACGGGCTGCGGCGGGGAGCGCTCCCGGAGGGCGGCCCGCAGCCGTCAACGCCCCGATCGGTCTCGATCCGGGCGTCGGATCATGCGAGCGTCGCGCGTTGGATCACGCGAGCGTCGGGCGATTCCAGACGCCCGGTCGATCGAACGCGCCGTACTGGACTTCGACGCCGTCCACGCCGACCGAGGCCACGCAGACCAGGAGCGACAGGGTCGGATATCCGTGCGCCCGGTTGTCACGCACGATCGCCCGATCGTCAGCCGGGTCGAGGTGCGCGCTGCGTTCGAGGGTGTCGAGCCAGGGCTGCCACCATGAACCGGATGCCGCCGCATCCGGTTCATGATCTGCGAAGGCCGTCCGCCACGTGGCGATGCGCGGAGTGTGGGCATCGTCGACATCATCGTGCGCGATCATGTGCGTTCCGGGGGCGAGATCGGTCGTTCGGAGCGCGGCACCGTCCCACATCGTGACCCGGGCGGCTCCGGCGGTGACCTCGACGAGGTTGAATCCATGCGTGCGCGGATTCTCCTCCGGCACGGAGCCCTCGACTGCATCGAGCACGACTCCCCCGCGCGAGCGCAGGTCCTCGGGGGCGAGACCCTCCACATCGGCGCGATTGAGGATGACGGCGAGACGCCCGGTGGCCGCGTCCGCCGCGAGCCAGGCTCCGCCGGCCCTGCTGTCGCGCACCCCGACGACACCGGGATGCGTGTCGGGCCACCACGGTCCGAGCGGGTCCCAGGTGCGCGACGGATCTTCGTCGCGCACGGCCAGCACCCGCGTCGGGGCATCGGCGCGGTGCGGAACGTGGATGATCACGGTGCACATGCGCGGGGCTTCTTCCTCCGCCCTCGGCGGGCGGCGCTGCGTGGGAGGATCAAGGGGTGTACGTCGTCGTCGGAGTCACAGGCGGGATCGCCGCCTACAAAGCGGTGCACGTCGTTCGCCTGCTCGTGAAGAACGGCCACGAGGTGCACGTCATTCCCACAGACGATGCCCTGCGGTTCGTCGGGCTCGCCACGTGGGAGGCGATCAGCCGTCATCCTGTCACGACGAGCGTGCACGACGACGTCGCCGAAGTGCGCCATGTCGCACTCGGGCGCCACGCCGACCTGGTGATCGTGGCACCGGCCACGGCGAACTCGCTCGCCAAGATGGCGGCGGGCATCGCGGACAACCTGCTCGGAACGACGCTGCTCGCGACGTCCGCGCCGGTGATCGTGGCCCCCGCGATGCACACCGAGATGTGGCGGCATCCGGCGACGGTCGCGAACATCGCCACCCTCATCGCGCGCGGCGTGCACGTCGTCGGCCCTGCCGACGGGCCGCTGACCGGAGGCGACAGCGGGCCGGGAAGAATGTCGGAGCCGGAGCAGATCGTCGCGTGCGCCCTCGCCCTCGTCACGGGGACTGGTGACCTCGCGGGTCTGCGGGTCGCGGTGTCGACAGGCGGAACCCGAGAGCCGATCGACCCGGTGCGGTTCCTGGGCAATCGCTCGAGCGGGCGACAAGGCGTTGCGGTTGCTCTCGCAGCTGCCGAACGGGGTGCCGAGGTGCTGCTCGTGGCCGCCCACGTCGACGACGGAGTGCTGGCCGAGGCATCCGTTCACCCCCGGGTCCGCGTGACGCGCGTGGCCGCCGCTGCCGAACTGGGCACCGCGATGCGCGAGGCGGCGAGCGCGGCCGATGCGGTCGTGATGACCGCTGCGGTCGCGGACTACCGCGTGGCCGAGGTGTCGGATCGCAAGCTCTCGAAAGACGACGCGCCGGCGCCGACGCTGCATCTGGTCCAGACCGAGGACATTCTCGCCGGGCTGGTCGCGAATCGCCGCGACGGCCAGACCGTCGTCGGCTTCGCAGCCGAGACCGCGCCCGAACCTGCCGAGCTCCTCGCGCGAGGGCGCCGCAAGCGCGCACGCAAGGGCGTCGACCTGCTCGCCGTCAACGAGGTCGGATGGACGAGTGGATTCGAATCCGCCGAGAATGCCGTGGTGCTGATCGACGCGCGCGACGAGGTCGTGGCCGAAACCAGCGGCAGCAAGCGCCATGTCGCCGACGCGCTGTGGGATGCCGTGCTCCTCGTTCGCGGTCGCGCCGGGTGAGAGCAGCCTCGACCCTGCGGCACGTCGGGTGGTGGGCCGCCGACTACGCCTATGCGGGAGTGCGTCAGCTCGCGATCCTCACGGCCCCATGGCCGGTCGGGCGCAGACGTCGCGCCCCGGACGCCTGGGCGAAGGGGTCGCCGAACCTCCCCGAAGTCATCCTGCTGCCGGGGGTGTACGAGCACTGGTCGTTTCTTCGCCCTCTCGGCAACGCGCTGAACGCC
>JAHIOK010000102.1 GCA_018895315.1 Actinomycetota bacterium
CACGATGCGGCGCTCGTGGTTTTCGTGCGCGACCGGGCATCCGGATGCCTCACCGACCGTCTGGCGGGCGTCGTAGAGCGTGGGGGTGACGACCGGATGCTCGGCGCTGGTGCAGGTGATGACGAGGTCGGCGGTGGTGACGGCGTGCCCGAAGCCCGTGGCCGGCACCGAGGAGATTCCGTGCTTCAGGGCGAACCGCTCGCCCCGGCCCGAGGGAGAGTGCACCGAGATGTCGGTGGCGCCGTGGTCACGGAGAGCCGCGAGCGTGGCGGCGGCATACGAACCCGTGCCGACCAGGACGACGCGCAACTGCGCCCAATCGGTGATGCGGCTGTCGGCGAGGTCGAGCGCGAGGCGCACGAGCGAGCGTCCGGCGCGGCCGATGGCCGTCGCGTTCTTCACTCCGCGCTGCGTCTCGCTGGCGCGCTGGAACAGGCGCTCGAGCTCGGTCGAACTCGTGCCGTTGTGGCGTGCCTCGGTGAGCGCGCGGCGCACCTGACCGGCGATCTCGCCCTCTCCGACCACGACCGATTCGAGTCCGGAGGCGACGGCGAACAGGTGCTCGGCGACGGCGTCTCCGCTGACGATGCCGAAGGATCCGTCGAGCTCGGTCGCGGTCACTCCGGTGGCGGTTTCGATGGCCATCAGGGCGGCTTCGAGTCCGATGGCGCTCGCTGCGGTGAGTGGTTCGTCGAGGTCGACGTAGGCCTCGAACCGGTTGCAGGTCGCGACGACCACCGCACCCTGCACGCACTCGTCATGTGCGGCGATGAGGGGGCCGATCGCAGTGGTGGGGGTGCTGAGCCTCTCGAGGAGGTCGAAGGACGCGGTCTTATGACTCGCCGTCACGCACAGCAGCACTCCGTCATTCTACGCGCGCTCCCGGATGCTGCGGCCCGGGGGAGACGTGCAGGCGCCGGTGCGAGGATGGACGGGTGACTTCTTCCGCGCCCGCCACCCCGCTCACTCCGACTGCGGCGGGCGCCGCCGGCCCCGCGGCATCCGCGCTGGTGCGAGCTCTCCGGGGCGAACGGGATGTTCGACCGCCGGTGTGGTTCATGCGCCAGGCGGGACGCTCACTTCCCGAATACCGCGAGCTGCGCGTCGGCACGCGGATGCTGGATGTCTGCCTCGACCCGGCACTCGCCTCCGAGATCACGCTGCAGCCGGTGCGCCGGCACGGCGTCGACGCAGCGATCTTCTTCAGCGACATCGTCGTGCCGCTGCGCCTCGCCGGGGTCGACGTCGTGATCGAGCCTGGTCGCGGCCCGGTGTTCGCGAACCCGGTGCGTTCGGTCGCCGATGTCGACCGGCTCACCGCGATCGACCCCGAGGTGGTCGCCGAGGCCGCGGCCCCGATCCGCGAGGCGGTGCGTCTGACCACGGCCGCGCTCGGAGATACCCCGCTCATCGGATTCGCCGGCGCCCCGTTCACCCTCGCGGCCTACCTCGTCGAGGGCGGCCCCTCCAAAGAGCATCTCCGCGCTCGCGCCATGATGCACGCCGACCCCGACTCCTGGCACCGGCTGGCCGGCTGGCTCGCCCAGGTTTCGCATGCCTTCCTCACCGCGCAGACGGATGCGGGGGCGTCCGCCGTGCAGCTCTTCGATTCGTGGGCGGGGTCGCTGTCCGTCGCGGACTACCGGGCGTTCATCGCTCCGCACTCGCGCGTAGCGCTCGACGGGTTCACGGTGCCGCGCATCCACTTCGGGGTGGGAACCGCGCACCTCCTTGCCGACATGCGGCTGGATGGCATGGCGGACACCGTCGGTGTGGACTGGCGAACGCCGCTCGATGAGGCTGCCGCGATCCTCGGAGCCGACACCACCGTGCAGGGCAACATCGATCCCGCGCTGCTCGCGGCTCCGTGGCCGGTGCTCGAGGCGCACGTCCGCGGCATCGTCCAGCGGGGCCGCGCAGCGCGCGCACACGTTCTCAACCTCGGCCACGGGGTTCCGCCCGAGACCGACCCCACAGTACTCACCCGCATCGTCGAACTCGTGCACGGCCTCGACCTCGATGCCGCCGTCGGAGGCGCGGAGTGACCGAGAGTCTCGACCGCCTCCTCTCGCAGGCGCGCCAGACCCGGATCATCGTCGTCGGCGGCGGCATCTCAGGGCTCGTCGCGGCGCTGGAATGCGCGAAGGTCGGCGTCGTGGTGACGGTGCTCGAAGCATCCGATCGGCTCGGCGGCGTGCTGCGCTCCGCGGATGTCGCGGGCCTGACCCTCGACACCGGCGCCGAGAGCTTCGCGACCCGTGGTGGTCATGTCCGCACGCTGATCGACGAGCTCGACCTCGGCAATGCCGTGGTGTCACCCGTGGGTGGGCCCGCGTGGGTCTCGGGTCTTCCCGGTGGCGGTGCGGCACCGATGCCCGCGGGTGGTGTGCTCGGCATCCCCGGCAATGCTTTCGACCCGACCGTGCGCCGGATCATCGGGTGGAGCGGCGCGTGGCGCGGCTACCTCGATCGCCTTCGTCCGCCGCTGACGATCGGCCATCAGCGCAGCCTCGGCGAGCTGGTTCGCACGCGCATGGGGGCCAAGATCCTCGATCGGCTCGTCGCACCGGTCACCACCGGGGTCTACTCGGCGTGTCCCGACGACATCGACGTCGATCTGGCCGCTCCCGGACTCAACGCCGCCCTCACCCGCACCGGATCGCTCTCCGGCGCGGTGCTCCAGCTGCGCGGCGACACGACGAAGGCGCCGGGAGCAGCCGTGGCGGGCCTCGACGGCGGGATGACCCGGCTCGTCAATGCGCTCCACGACCGGCTGATCGCACTCGGCGCCGACGTGCGCACCGGTGCCGCGGTCGCCGGCCTGGAGCAGGCCGAACCCGATGCCGCGGGTGAGTCCGTCCACCGCCCCTGGCGCGTGCAGCTCGCTCACGGCGCAGGCGATCTCGGTGCCGACGCCCCGGACGCCACTACCCCGGGGGCAGACATCCTCGAGGCCGACGCGGTCATCGTCGCGGTCTCCGAACCCGAGGCGCGCAGGCTCCTCGCCACAGCCGTGCCCAGCCTCGACCAGGAGTCGGAACCTGCCCCCGTCGTCGAGGTCGTCACCCTCGTGCTCGAGGCGCCGGCCCTCGACAGTGCACCTCGCGGCACCGGAGTGCTCACGGTGCCCGGCTCGCACACGGCCAAGGCACTCACGCACTCCACGGCGAAGTGGCAGTGGGTCGCCCGGGCTGCAGGCCCCGGCATCCATGTCGTGCGGGTGTCTTTCGGGGCTCAGGGTGAGGCTCCCGCCACCGAAGCGCTCGACGACGCGGATGCGGCGGCTCTCGCGCTGTCGGAGGCCGCGGCGCTGCTCGGTGTGGCGCTGGACGTGACGCAGCTGCGCGGGGCGCACCGCGAACGCTATACGCAGTCGCAGCCGGCCACCGTGCGCGGCCGCCCCGCCGTTGTCGCCGCCGCGCGCGGTGCGGTCCACGCCGTTCCCGGACTCGCCGCCGTGGGTGCCTGGCTATCGGGGACAGGTCTTGCCCAAGTGATTCCCGACGCCGTCCACGAGGCCGAACGCGTGCGCCGCGCGGTGCTGTGGGATGGCCTTCCATCCAACGGATGAACGCCTAAGTCAAGCGGATGCCGGAATCGGAATGCAGGGCTACCCTGGGATCACGACAGCAGTCCCAACGACCGTGAGGAGACCCCATGCGGGGTAAAGCAGGAGTCGTCATCGGGCTCGCCGTAGGCTACGTGCTCGGCGCCCGGGCCGGCCGTGAGCGGTACGAGCAGATCAAGGAGCAGGCCCTCAAGGTCTGGAACCTCGATCCCGTGCAGGCGCAGGTCGACAAGGCCAGGGAATTCGGCAAGACCGCCGCGCTCGCGGTGCCCACCGCTCTGTGGGACGGAGCCGTGAAGCTCACGAAGTCCGTGCAGAACAGCGGCACGCCCGGGCAGAAGCTCGACTCGGCGATCCGCGAGACCAAGAAGTCGGCAGGCGGCGTGGCGAAGGCGGCCGAGCAGTCGGCGGCAGCGACCAAGAAGGCAGCGGATGACGCGGCCGAAGACGTCGCGAAGGCCCTTCGCGAACACGACGCGAGCTGACATGACGACGCCCCGGGGTTTCCGCGATCGCGCCGACGACAGTCTGTTCACGCTGCTCGGCGACATCCCTGAGCTCGTCCGAAATCTCGTTCTTGCAGAGGTCGAGGCCGGCAAGAAGTGGCTGGCGAAGACCGCGAAGGATGCCGGTGTCGGCGCCGGATGGTTCGTCGGTGCGCTGTTCGTGCTGTTCTGGGCTGTCCCGGTGTTCGGCACCTTCCTGATCGCCGGACTCTCGTCCTGGTGGCCGGTCTGGCTGTCGGCGCTGGCCGTCTTCGTCGTCATGCTCGTGATGACCGCGATCCTGGCTCTCTTGGGCCTCTTACGTTTCCGCCGACTGAGCAAGCGCGAGAACCCGGGCCAGGCCGTCGCGACCGACGTGAAGATCGTGAAGGAGATGGGCGAATGAGCTCGAACCTGCCCGTGCCCCGTACCGCTGTGCCGATCGGCATCGCTGACCCTGTCGAGAACGCGCGCGCCGAACTCAAGGCCGCCCTCGCCGCGATCGAGGTCAAGGCGAACGTGCCTAAACGCATCTCCATGACCGTTGACGACACGATCCGCGAAGCGCGTTCGTTCGCACGCCAGAACCCCGCCACGACCGTAGTCATGGTCGCCGGGGTCGCGCTCGCCGTCGGCACCGCAGTGTGGGGTGCGGTCCGGCTCTACATCCGCTGATCGCCGCTCACGGCATCCGGAATCCGCCGGGTGCTCCGGGCTCAGCGGTCATCCGACGGCGGAATGCGAGAGAGACTTGTAGGTATGTCGTCCGAGCTCGAAGAATCGCCCGTCACCTACACGCTGTGGGCGGTGCTGCGCCGTGATCCGGCGCAGCCCGTGCGAGAAGCCGACGCCACAGAACTCGATGCGATCGTCGAGTTGATCCACGAGGGTGGAGTCACGGTTCGCGGCTTCTACGATGTCAGCGGACTGCGCGCCGACGCCGACCTCATGATCTGGCTGCACGGCCCGAGCGCCGAGGACCTGCAGCGTGACCTCCGACGTCTGCGCCGCACCGAGCTGCTGCGCCCGCTGCTCCCGACGTGGAATGCGATGGGTGTGCACCGCGACGCGGAGTTCAACCGCTCTCACGTTCCGGGCTTCATGCGCGGCATCGCACCGAAGGACTGGCTCTGCCTCTATCCGTTCGTCCGCAGCTACGAGTGGTATCTGCTGCCCGAAGAGGAGCGGCGGCGGATGCTCGCCGAGCACGGTCGCGCGGGAGCGGCGTTCACCGGCGTCACCGCGAACACCGTCGCCTCGTTCGCGCTCGGCGACTACGAGTGGCTGCTGCCGCTCGAATCCGACCAGCTCACCGACCTCGTCGACATGATGCGCGACCTCCGCTACACCGATGCCCGCCGTCACGTGCGCGAAGAAGTGCCGTTCTACACCGGCCGCCGCATCGACACGAGGGAGATCCCCGAGGTTCTGCAGTGAGCTCGGCTTCCCGTTCATGAGCGCACCACTCCGACTCGGGACGCGCCGCAGCGCCCTCGCCAAGGCGCAGTCCCAGCAGATCGCGGATGCCGTAGCTGCCGCATCCGGACGCTCTGTGCTGCTGGTGCCCATCACATCGGAGGGTGACGTGTCGCGTGCGTCGCTCTCGGAGATCGGCGGCCGGGGCGTCTTCGCGACCCGTCTGCGTGAGGCGCTGCTGGCCGGGGAATGCGACTTCCTCGTGCACTCGCTGAAGGACCTGCCCACCGCCGCGGCACCCGGGTTGTTCATCGCCGCGACCCCGCCGCGCGAAGACCCCCGTGACGTCGTGATCACGCGCGACGGCACACCGTTGCACCGCCTCGCCCCCGGGGCCCGTGTCGGAACCGGTTCCCCCCGACGAGTGGCGCAGGTGCGGCGGCACAACCCGCGCGTGGTGGTGCGAGATCTGCGCGGCAACGTCGATTCTCGAGTCGGGCGGGTGCGCGACGGTGACCTCGACGCCGTCATCCTCGCGGCTGCGGGTCTCACCCGTCTCGGACTCGCGGGGCTCGGCGTCGCCGCCGTCGATGACGGGGGTCACGCGGTGGCCGCGGAATCCGATGCTCTCGCGGCGGAGGCACTGGGGCTGGGGGAGTGGCCGACAGCACCGGGCCAGGGATCGCTCGCGGTCGAGACCCGCGAGGATGCCCCGGATGAGGTGCGCGCGGCGCTCGCGCAGCTCGACCATCTGCCCACCCGTCTCGAAGTCGAGGCGGAGCGGGCGGTGCTCGCCGCCCTCGACGCGGGATGCAGTGCACCAGTCGGTGTGCACGCCGACCTCGTGGGCGAAGATCTGCGGATTCGCGCCGTCGTCTACGCGCCCGACGGTTCGCGTCGCGTCGCAATCGACCGTACCGACTCTCTGGGGCAGGGGTATGCTCGACACTCAGGCAGTAGCAACGGTGCGTATGCTGCCGACGGCGCGGACCCGAAATCGCGCGCACAACGCGCTGGGGCCGAAGTCGCGCGTCGGCTGCTCGAACAGGGGGCGGCCGACTTCGTACCACGAGAGTCGACCTCATGAATTCAGTTCCCGACCGGCAGACGCCCACGGCCGAAAAGCCCCTGACGGGCTGGCGCGTGCTCGTGCCGCGCGGCGGTCCCTGGGGAGACAGTGTCGCGGCCACTCTGCGTACGCAGGGGGCCGTGCCCGTCGTGGCCCCGCTCATCAACTTCGCTCCCACGAACGACCAGGCGACCCTCGATGAGGCACTCGCCGATCTCGCCGCCGGAGCCTTCGACTGGGTGACCCTCACGAGCGCCACGACCGTCGATGTGCTGTTCGCGTATCGCGCGCTCATCCCGGCGAAGACCCGAGTCGCCGCCGTCGGCGAGACCACGGCCGCCGCGCTCCAGGCTGTCGGCTACCGCGTCGACCTCGTGCCCGAGCGTGACAACTCCGCCTCAGGCATGGCCGATCAGCTGCTTGCCCTCGAACCCGAGCCCCGCGACATCCTGACGCTCCGCAGCGAGATCGCGAAGCCGGTGCTGACCCAGCGTCTGGCCGATGCCGGACATCGGGTGCGCAGTGTCGTCGCCTACCGCACTGTCGGTGTGCCGGTGACCGAGCGCATCGCCCGTGACGTGCACTCGGGCCGCATCAACGCGATCCTCGTGACGAGCGGCTCGGTGGCCGAGCAGGTGAAGCTCCAGTTCCCCGAGATCCCCGAGTCCACCGTGATTGCGGCGATCGGTCCGCGCACAGCGAAAGACGCCCGTCGGGCGGGGCTCGGCGTGGACGTCGTCGCGGGCACCCAGACAGTGGACGCCCTCATCGAGGCCGTGTCGACCTTCGCGCTCCCGCACGCCTCCGACGAGTTCCAGCCGTGAGCTTTCCCGTCCATCGGCCGCGCCGTCTGCGGCAGTCACCGGCCGTGCGCCGGCTCGTCCGTGAGACGCACCTCGCGCCGTCGCAGCTCGTACTGCCGATGTTCGTCCGTGAAGGTCTCACCGAGGCCATGCCGATCGGCTCGATGCCCGGCGTCATGCAGCACTCCCTCGACTCGCTGCGTCGTGCCGCGGTGGATGCCGCCGCCGCCGGTGTCGGCGGAGTCATGCTGTTCGGCGTGCCCGAGGTGCGCGACGCACGGGGCTCGGGAGCCGATGATCCGGCGGGGGTGCTGAACGTCGCGACCGCGGCGGTCGCGGCCGAGGTGGGCGACGCGCTCGTCGTGCAGACCGATCTGTGCCTCGACGAATTCACCGACCACGGGCACTGCGGTGTGCTGGCGGCATCCGGTGCGGTCGACAACGACGCGACGCTCGAACGCTACGCCGCGATGGGCCTCGCGCAGGCGCGCGCCGGCTCCACGATGCTCGGACTCTCGGGAATGATGGACGGCCAGGTCGGGGTCGTGCGCGCGGCGCTTGATGCTGAAGGCTTCACCGACACCATGATCCTGGCCTACTCGGCCAAGTATGCGGGCGCGTTCTACGGCCCGTTCCGCGAGGCTGTCGACTCGCAGCTGCAGGGCGATCGCCGCACGTATCAGCTCGATCCCGGCAACGGACGAGAGGGAGTGCGCGAGGCTCTTCTCGATGTCGACGAGGGTGCGGATGTCGTGATGGTCAAGCCCGCCCTGCCTTACCTCGACGTGCTCGCCGAGGTGCGCGCGGCCGTCGATGTGCCGGTGTGGGCGTACCAGGTATCAGGCGAGTTCGCGATGGTCGAGGCCGCCGCGGCCCACGGCTGGATCGACCGCCGCGGCGCGATCACCGAATCACTCCTCGCAATACGCCGTGCCGGCGCCGACGCCATCCTGACCTACTGGGCCGTCGAAGCCGCCGCCTGGCTCTGACGCCGCCCCCGGGCGGGGCGCCCTCGGTTATCGGGTTCTTCTGGGTGGTCGGGCCGCGGGTGACCGCGCGAGACGTGAGAAAAGCACAACCGTGATGGGACTTTATTGTGCTTCTTTGACGTCTCGCGGCTCGTGGGCGGGGAGCCGGGGCGGCGGCGCGATGCCGCAGACTGAATGCTGAACACGCGAAAGGCGAGAGCATGACCGACCGCAACGAAGAACTGTTCGCCCACGCCCGCCGGATCATCCCCGGCGGCGTCAACTCCCCGGTGCGGGCCTATGGCTCCGTCGGCGGGGCGCCGCGGTTCATGACATCAGCGAGCGGCCCGTACATCACCGACGCCGAGGGTCGCGAGTACGTCGACCTGGTCGCATCCTGGGGCCCGGCTCTGCTCGGGCACGCACATCCGGAGGTCGTCGAGGCCGTGCGGGATGCCGCATCCCGGGGCCTCTCGTTCGGTGCGCCGACCGGCGCCGAGGTCGAGCTGGCCGATCTGATCGCCGCACGGGTGGGCGTGGGCGACCGTGGGCCCGTCGAGCGCGTGCGCCTGGTGTCGACCGGCACCGAGGCGACGATGACCGCGATCCGCCTCGCCCGCGGATTCACCGGCCGTGACCTCCTCGTGAAATTCGCCGGCCACTACCACGGCCACTCGGATGGGCTTCTGGCCGCCGCCGGTTCGGGCGTCGCAACCCTCGCCCTGCCCGATTCGGCCGGTGTACCGGTCCCGATCGCGGCGCAGACCCTCGTCATCGGTTACAACGATCTCGACGCCGTCGTCGAGGTCTTCGCGGCGCACGGCGACCGCATCGCCGCCGTCATCGTCGAGGCCGCAGCGGCCAACATGGGCGTCGTAGCTCCACTGCCCGGTTTCAACGCGGCCCTCGCCGACATCGCCCATGCGCACGGCGCGCTGCTGATCATCGACGAAGTGCTCACCGGATTCCGGGTGCACCGCGCAGGGTTCTGGGGCCTGCAGCAAGAGGCCGGCGAGACCTACACCCCCGACCTCTTCACGTTCGGCAAGGTCGTCGGCGGAGGAATGCCGCTCGCCGCTCTGGGCGGCCGTGCCGACGTCATGGACATGCTCGCCCCCGTCGGCCCGGTTTACCAGGCCGGCACCCTGAGCGGCAATCCGCTCTCGGTCGCGGCCGGCATCGCGACGCTCCGGCTCGCGACGCCCGAGGTGTACGAACGAGTGGATGCCGCG
>JAHIOK010000103.1 GCA_018895315.1 Actinomycetota bacterium
AGCGGCATCCACATCATCGACCTGCAGCAGTCCCTGTCGTACATCGACAAGGCCTACGAGTTCGTCAAGGAGACGGTCGCCCACGGCGGCACGGTCCTCTTCGTCGGCACCAAGAAGCAGGCTCAGGAAGTTCTCGCCGAGCAGGCGACCCGCGTGGGCCAGCCCTACGTGAACCAGCGCTGGCTCGGTGGCCTCCTCACCAACTTCCAGACGGTGTCCAAGCGCCTCGCTCGCATGAAGGAGCTCGAAGAGCTCGACTACGAGACCCCCTCGGTCAGCGGCTTCACCAAGAAGGAGCTGCTGCTCAAGAAGCGCGAGCTCGACAAGCTGCACAAGTCGCTCGGCGGTATCCGCAACCTGCAGAAGACCCCGTCCGCGATCTGGGTCATCGACGCCAAGCGCGAGCACCTTGCCATCGACGAGGCAAAGAAGCTCGGCATCCCCGTGATCGGCATCCTCGACACGAACGCCGACCCGGACGAGTTCCAGTACCCGATCCCCGGCAACGACGACGCGATCCGCTCCGTCGCCCTGCTGACGCGCATCATCGCCGACGCGGCCGCCGAAGGTCTGATCCAGCGCCACCAGCCGACCGAGGCTGCTGCCGACGCCGAGCCGCTCGCCGACTGGGAACTCGCTCTCCTCGAGCAGGGCACCCCCGAGCAGTCCTCTGCCGAGACCGAGAAGGTCGCGGATGTGGCTGAGGCCAAGGCCGAGGAGTCCGAGATCGTCGCAGCCGAGCAGGCCGCCGAGGGTCAGGCCGCCACCGAGTCCGAGGCCGACGCCGCCGGCGCCGCCGCTCACGACGAGGCCATTGCCGACGCCGCAGGCGAGACCGTCGAAGAAGTCGCTGCCGCCGAAGAGGCCGACAGCAAGTAGTCAGCGAAACGCCGGGACGGGGCATCCTGTGATGACCCGTCCCGGCACCCACACGAACTGAGCACAATCAAGGAGCCGCCACCCATGGCAAACTTCACCATCGCCGACATCAAGGCACTGCGCGAGCAGCTCGGCACGGGAATGGTCGACACGAAGAAGGCGCTCGAAGAGGCCGACGGCGACGTCGAGAAGGCCGTCGAGATCCTCCGACTCAAGGGCGCGAAGGGCAACGCGAAGCGTGCCGATCGCTCCACGAGCGAGGGCCTGATCGTCGCTCGCGAGAGCGCGGGCCAGGTCACCCTGGTCGAGCTCGCGTGCGAGACCGACTTCGTCGCGAAGAACGACCGCTTCATCTCGCTGGCCGACAAGGTCGCCGATGCCGTGGCCGCCGTCTCGGCGAACTCGGTCGAGGCCGCACTGTCCGCTCCTGCGGGCAACGGCACGGTCGAGACGCTGATCTCCGACGAGGCTGCGATCATCGGCGAGAAGGTCGAGCTGCGTCGCGTGCGCACCCTCACGGGGGACCACTTCGAGGTCTACCTGCACAAGACCAGCAAGGACCTGCCTCCGCAGATCGGTGTCGTCGTCGCCTTCTCTGGAGACGACGCTGAGACGGCGCGCAGCATCGCGCAGCACATCTCGTTCGCCAACCCGACTTATCTCTCGCGCGACCTCGTGCCCGAGGCCGAGGTCGATAAGGAGCGTCAGATCGTCACCGAGATCTCGCGCAACGAGGGCAAGCCCGAGGCCGCCCTGCCGAAGATCGTCGAAGGCCGCGTCAACGCGTTCTTCAAGCAGGTGTCGCTCCTCGACCAGGATTACGCCAAGGACAACAAGCTGTCCGTGGCGAAGGTCGCGCAGGACGCCGGCATCACGCTCACAGACTTCGCCCGCTTCAAGGTCGGCGCGTAGCTGTCAGGAAAGGCCCGCACCGGTTTCCGGTGCGGGCCTTCCGCATGCCGTAGGTTGTGAAAAGCGATGAGAGGATGACACGTGATCGATGAGGCCACTCGGCGCCGGCGCGTCGTGTTGAAACTGTCCGGCGAAGCATTCGGCGGAGGGCAGTTGGGGGTCAACCCCGACATCGTCAGCCAGATCGCTCAGGAGATCGCCGCGGCGGTCGACAAGGTCGAGATCGCGATCGTCGTCGGCGGAGGGAATTTCTTCCGGGGAGCAGAGCTCAGCCAACGCGGCATGGACCGCGGGCGAGCGGACTACATGGGCATGCTCGGCACGGTCATGAACGCGCTTGCTCTGCAGGACTTCCTCGAGCAAGCCGGCGCCGCCACACGCGTGCAGTCCGCGATCTCGATGACCCAGGTGGCCGAGCCTTACATCCCGCGGCGGGCAGAGCGCCACATGGAGAAAGGTCGCGTCGTGATCTTCGGAGCCGGCGCGGGTCTGCCGTACTTCTCCACCGATACGGTCGCGGCGCAGCGCGGACTGGAGATCAACGCCGACGAGGTGCTGGTGGCCAAGAACGGCGTCGACGGCGTCTACACCGCCGACCCGCGCACGGATGCCACGGCCACCCGGATCGACCGCATCACGTACTTCGAGGCACTCCAGCGTGGACTCAAAGTCGTCGATTCGACCGCGTTCAGCTTGTGCATGGACAACGGGATGGACATGCGGGTGTTCGGAATGGAGCCGGCAGGCAACGTCACGCGTGCCCTGCTGGGCGAACACATCGGAACGCTCGTCACCGTCTGACACGTGGTTCGGCGGGCGCCGACTAGAATGGGACGACGCTTTACCGAATGGAGTGACCGTGATCGCCGATGTCCTGGCTGATACCGCTGCCCGCATGGATCGGGCCGTGGACGCGGCGAAGGAAGACTTCGCCACTGTCCGCACCGGGCGGGCAAACCCGCAGCTTTTCCAGAAGATCGCGGTGGACTACTACGGTACGCCGACGCCGCTCGCTCAGCTGGCTTCGCTGAACAACCCCGAGGCTCGCACGATCGTGGTGACGCCGTACGACAAGTCAGCGCTCAAGGCCATCGAACAGGCGATTCGCGATACGCCGAACCTCGGCGCGAACCCGTCCAACGACGGCAACATCGTGCGCGTCACGCTCCCCGAGCTGACCGAGGAACGCCGCAAGGAGTTCGTGAAGCTCGTGCGGACCAAGGGCGAAGACGCGAAAGTTCACGTCCGCGGCATCCGGCGCAAGGCGAAGGACGACCTCGACGCGCTCAAGAGCGATATCGGCGAAGACGAACTCTCCCGCGCCGAGAAGGAACTCGATGCGCTCACGCGCGCACACGTCGACACCATCGACGAGGCGCTCAAGCGCAAAGAGTCTGAGCTGCTCGAGGTCTGAGAGCAACTGTGACGGATGCATCGGGTGAGCGGGCGCCGGACGCCGAGCCTCCGCTCCTTGCTGTGCCGACGACGCCACCCCTGACGCGCTCGACCCACCCCACACCCGCGACC
>JAHIOK010000104.1 GCA_018895315.1 Actinomycetota bacterium
CCGGATGATCTCCCCCGAGACCACATCGGCAGACGGCAGCGAACCGGCGGGACGAATGGTGCGAGCCATGACGACCTCCTCGTGCGTAGGCACCCGGCGGGTGCGCTCTGCCAGTGAGGAGGGGCCGGCCCGCGGCACTGATACCGCCGCAGTGTCGACCCGCGCACATAGGGTCGAAGGGAGGAGGTGTGCCGGTGAACGACCCACGCGACGCCGCGAGCCGGTACCGCCTGGAGCAGGAGCTGCGTGCCGACGCACGAGCCCGCGGCGAGCAGCCCGATGCAGGCGCGGCGCCGGATGTCGAGGCCCCCGGAGCCGCGATCAGTCCGCGCACGGCGGGGGAGCGCGCCGCGTACGTCGAGACCGCACTGCAGCAGGCGATCCGCCGCGGGGAATTCGACAACCTGCCCGGCGCGGGCAAGCCGCTTCAGGGGCTCGGCGCTCACCACGATCCGAACTGGTGGATTCGGCGCAAGATCGAGCACGAGCAGCTGACCGGCCTCGGTCCGCCCGCGCTGTCGCTCCGCGTCGAAGACGCCGAACTGCGCGATCGCCTGGATGCGCTGCGGCGCGAGCCCGAGGTGCGGGAGGCGATCGACGACTTCAACCGCCGCGTGATCGAAGCGCGCCGACAGCTGCTCGGCGGACCTCCGGTGGTGACTGCGCTTCGGGATGTCGAGGACGAGCTGGCCGGATGGCGCGAGCGCCGCGACGCGCGTGCGGCCCCGACCGACGACGCGCGGGGGCAGGAGCGCCGCACGCCGCGACGCTGGTTCCGCTTCCGCGGCGAGCGCACACGAGGTCCGGTCGAGGACTGACTGCTGCACGCGGGTGAGCCGCACCTCTCCGGGGACCGACGGGCGTATTCTTCTCTCACGCCTCCCGTACCCGTCTTCCTCGAAACCTGGCGCGCCGACCCCCTCACGATCGGCGTGCTGTTCGTGGCATCCGCGCTCTACCTGTTCGGGATGCGGCGGCTCCACCAGCGCGGCGAGCACTGGCCGTTGCGCAACGCGCTGGGCTTCTTCGGCCTGGGCCTCGGCTCGTACGCCGTCATCGAGCTGGGATTTCTCGGTGTCGAGTCCGCCGACTTGCGATGGGCGTTCACGACCCGGATCGCTCTGCTCATCTTCGTCGTGCCGGCCTGCGTCGCCGCCGGACGCCCGATCGAGCTGTGGCAGCGCGCTGCCGGCGAGCAGACCGCGAACCGGATCAGCGCGGTGCTGCGATCGCGGCTGATCGGCGTGTTCGGCAACGCGATGTTCGCGACGGTCTTCATCGCCGCCGTATTCTGCCTGTTCCTCACGCCGATCGCGTGGGTGCTCCGGGGCACCCCCTGGCTGAACGCCGCCGTCGGCATCGTCGTTCCCCTGGTCGGGATGGTGATGGTGCTGCCGCTGATGGCGCTCGGGGCGCTGCACACCGGCTTGTTCATCACGATCGAGTTCCTCCTCGCCTTCGTCGAGCTGGTGATCGACTCGATCCCCGGCATCCTGTTGCGACTCAACGAATCGGTACTCGACCACGCCCCCGTCATCACGGGCACGGCCTCCTGGTGGCCGAACCCGCTGCACGACCAGCATCTCGCGGGAGATTTCCTCTGGTTCATCGCGGAGGTCGCCGACGTGCCGGTGCTGGTCTTCCTGATGATCCGCTGGATGCGCAGCGACCGCCGCGAGGCGAAGACTTTCGACGACCTGGATGACGACGAGTACGAGGCGATGACCCAGGCCCACCTCCGCGGCGAGCGCTGAGCCGCTTCGCGGCCCGCCCTGGTCCGTTTACGAACGATCTTGGTCGCTCCGAACGGCCGGGACCCGACGAAAACCGTTCGTAAACGGAACTGTCGTTCGGAGATCGCGAGGGGAAGCCCGTGGGCCCTTTGGCCCCATCGCGGGAGACCGAATCGGCGAAGACTGACTCCGAACCCCCGGAGGTACACCCATGAACGCACTGGTCGTCTACGAGTCGATGTTCGGAAACACCCGACAGCTCGCCGAAGCGGTCGCCGACGCCCTGCGGTCCAGCGGAGCCGCCACGACGCTCGCCCCGGCAGCGGCCGCCCCGGCCGATCTCACCGGCTTCGACCTGATCGTGGTCGGTGCGCCGACCCACGCGCATTCCCTCCCCCGCGCCTCGACTCGGATCGAGGCCACGAAGTGGGCGTCCGATCCGGCCAAGGCCCTCCACCTCGAACCCGGCGCCGCAGGACCCGGAATCCGCGAGTGGCTCGATCGCCTCATCGCCCTCCCCCTCCCACATCCCGCGGTCGCGCTGTTCTCCACCCGGGCCGACATTCCTCGCATCTTCTCCGGCGATGCGGCATCTGCGATGAAGAAGCGACTGCGCGTGCTCGGCAGCGAGACCGACGCGCACGCGGAGTTTCTCGTCGACCTCCACAACCGCCTCACTCACGGCGAGGAGCAGCGCATCCGCGACTGGGTCACGCATCTCATTCCCGTGGGTGGACGCTGACCCCGGCGAATCGGGCTACTCCGGGAGATTCCTGTCGATCCAGATCAGGATTCCGGCCTGGATCGCCTCGGCATTGGCCTGGCCGCCGTACGTGGCAGCGAATCGGGCATCCGTGACGTAAAGATGGGCGAGCCCGGTGTAGGCGTCTCTATCGGGCGTGCGACCACCCCATTGCTCGATGATCCACGCGTAATGGTCCGCGATCAGGGTCTGGAACGCATCGGATGCCGGGTCCGCCCCCGCATCCGCCGCGTCGCGGAGGGCGGCGTTGACATCGAGACTCCGTGCGTCGTCGGAACGACGTTCGTCGTCGGTCATGCGGCTTCGTCGCTCCGCGCTGCGCTCCCAGGCGGTGTCACCCCAGCGCTGCCGCACCTCCGTCTCGTATCGACTCGGGTCGAAACCGGCAAAGACGTCTTCGATGCTCATCATCGGGCCTTTCTGCAGGGCGTCCAGCGTCTGCTGCACGACAGTGATCTGGTGGTCGGTTCGGTCTCGTCGCTCTTCGAGCAGACGGAGGTGGGAGCGGATCGCCTGAGTGAGAGTCGCCTCGTCCTCGAGGGCGCGCTGGATCGATGTGAGCGGCAGTTCGATCGCACGCAGCGAGAGGATCCGGTACAGTCGCGACACCTCGGCCTCGCCGTAGAAGCGGTAGCCGTTGCCCGCCACGCGGGAAGGTCGCAGCAGCCCGATCTCTTCGTAGTGGCGAAGCGTGCGGCTGGTCAGCCCGGTCGCCCGGGCGAGGTCCTTGATCGGCCATTCCTGCACGCTGCGTCCCTCCTCCTCGACCAACCCGGCAGATCCGGTGGTCATGTCTCCCACTCTGCCGGTTGACGTAACGGCAGAGTCAAGCCGAACTCGGCGGAATCCGACACGAGGTCCGAGTCGCCCGTTTTGTCAAGGGCGGGGGCGTTTTCCGATGGTCGAC
>JAHIOK010000105.1 GCA_018895315.1 Actinomycetota bacterium
CCGACGCAGAAGACGATCGTCACCGGTATCGAGATGTTCCACAAGCAGCTCGACGAGGCATGGGCCGGCGAGAACTGTGGTCTGCTCCTCCGCGGCACCAAGCGTGACGATGTCGAGCGCGGCCAGGTCGTCGTGAAGCCGGGTTCGGTCACGCCGCACACCAACTTCGAGGGCACTGCGTACATCCTCTCGAAGGAAGAAGGCGGCCGTCACAACCCCTTCTACACGAACTACCGCCCGCAGTTCTACTTCCGCACCACCGACGTCACCGGCGTCATCACGCTGCCCGAGGGCACCGAGATGGTCATGCCCGGCGACACCACGGACATGACGGTCGAGCTGATCCAGCCGATCGCCATGGAAGAGGGCCTCGGCTTCGCGATCCGTGAGGGTGGCCGCACCGTCGGCGCCGGCACGGTGACGAAGATCATCAAGTAGCACTCGCTTTCAGCGAAGGGCCGGATCCGTGAGGATCCGGCCCTTCGTCGTGCGCGCGGCATCCGTGCGGTTCAGAGCACGTCGCCCAACTCGGAATCGAGGTAGGCGGCCGAGCCCGCTCCCGGCGGTGGCGCCGTGGAGCTGCGCATCATCAGACGTGCCTGCAGGAGCAGCCGCGTGGGCGGCAGCCCCGGATCGCGGATGTGTTCCACGAGCAGTTCCACCGCGGCCGCGCCTTGCTCCCTCGGCTGCTGGGCGAGCGTGGTCAGGGAGAACATCTCGGCGTACTCATGGTTGTCGATGCCGATCACGCTGAGGTCCGCGGGGACGCGGATCCCGAGCCGCCGGGCGGCGACGATCGTTCCGATCGCGACCTCGTCGCACGTCGCGACGATCGCCGACGGGCGGTCGCGCACTCCAGCCAGAAGATCGACGGCGGCCGCGTATCCCCCCGGGAGGTCCACGGGGGAGGGCGCGTGCTCTGCATAGGCGGACAAGCCTGCTGTGGCCATGGTCTCGAGGTATCCCTGCAGCCGCTGCTGATCGACGAACGACCAGAAGTCGCCCGTTCCGCCTCCGACGAAGGCGATGCGACGGTGGCCGAGGCCGATGAGATGCTCGGTGGCACGGCGCGAGACGTTGTCGTCGTCAATGGCAACGACGCTCGTCGCGCCGCCCTCGCCGACCACACCGACGACAGGGCGGTCGATGGCGAGCAGCCGTTCGAGCTCGTGGTCGCTCGGCTCCAGCCCCACGGCGATCAGCCCGTCGAACCGCTGGCGCGCGAGGAACTGTTCGAAGATGCGCGCTCGTCCCTGCGTTCCGGGGCGAGCGTCGTAGAGGGTCAGGTCGAGGTCTCGTTGCAGCAGCGCGTCATGGATGCCCTCCAGGACCTCTGCGAAGAACCACCGCGTGACGTACGGCATGATGACGCCGATGTTCTGGGTGCGGCCCGTGGCGAGGCTGACGGCATTGGTCGAGGCGACATAGTCGAGCTCGGCTGCCGCGGCGACGACGCGCAGTCTTGTCGCGTCCGAGACGTAACCGGCGCCGGTCAACGCTCGACTTGCCGTCGACTTCGAGACACCTGCCAGCTTCGCCACGTCCGCGATTCCGCTCATACCCTGTCTCGCCTCCTTGCGCCAGGAACGTCCGTCGAACATCATAGCCCGCATCCCGACCGTCTTCTGGAACCGGTTCTATATTCTCCCATCGTCACGTCGCAGCTCAGAATTGCAATGGCACCGCTCCCATGGACGCATATCGGCCTTTATCGAGTTGTGATCAACCGCCTGTTGTGCGGCAGGGCGTTCTCGAATAGTTTGTCCTGGGATCGGTTCCCTACTGGGGGCGAACTGGCGCGACGAAAATGTCGTGCACTCAAGGAGGAGAAATTGATGAGTAACTCACGGCACCGCCGTTATGTTGTTCCGTTCGCTGTTGCTGGCGTGCTGGGACTTGTTCTGACAGGTTGCGCAGAGGGCGGGTCGACTCCGACCAACACCTCGGGCGCGGGAGAAACCGTCAAGATCTCGGGTGGTATCACTGGGTCCGAAGCAGACGCACTCAACCAGTCGTTCACGCAGTTCACTGCCGACACGGGCATCAAGGTCGAGTACACCGGCGACAAGAGCTTCGAGGGCAACATCGTCACGAAGGTGTCGGGTGGCTCTGCTCCCGACATCGCGATCGTTCCGCAGCCCGGTCTGCTGAAGACCCTCGTCGGCACCGGCCAGGTCAAGGTCGCGACCGACGAGGTCACGGCCAACGTCGACAAGAACTGGTCGTCCGACTGGAAGACCTACGGCACCGTCGACGGCAAGTTCTACGCCGCGCCGATGCTCGCCAACGTCAAGGGATACGTCTGGTACTCCCCGTCCGAGTTCAAGACGTGGGGTGTACAAGTTCCCAAGACCTGGGATGAGCTGCTCACGCTGACCAAGACGATTCAGCAAAAGACCGGCAAGGCGCCGTGGTGCGCCGGGTTCGCCTCGGGCGACGCCTCGGGATGGCCCGGAACCGACTGGGTCGAAGACCTCGTCCTGCGCCAGTCCGGCCCGGATGTCTACGACCAGTGGGTCGCGAACACCGTGCCGTTCACCGACGCGAAGATCAAGAATGCGTTCGACGCCGTCGGACAGATCCTCCTGAACCCGGCCTACGTGAACGCCGGCTTCGGTGACGTCAAGAGCATCAACTCGACGGCATTCGCGGATGTCGCGTCCAAGGTGGCGGATGGCACATGTGCCCTCACGCACCAGGCGTCGTTCCTCTCCTCGAACTTCCTGACGGCCAAGACGGCTGCCGGCGCGGTTCCCACCGTTGCCGCTGACGGCGACGTCTACGCATTCCTGCTCCCGGGCATCAAGGCGGGCGAGACCTCGGTCGAGGCCGGTGGCGAGTTCGTTGCGGGCTTCAGCGACTCGGCTGCTACCAAGAAGGTGCTCGCCTACATGTCGACGCCTGACTTCGCGAATGCACGCGTCAAGCTGGGTGGTGTCATCTCGGCCAACAAGAACGCTGACGCGTCGCTGGCCTCCAGCGCATTCCTCACGGACGCGATGAAGACGCTGCAGAATTCCAACACGGTCGTGCGTTTCGACGCATCTGACCTGATGCCGGCCGTGGTCGGGTCGGGCTCGTTCTGGAAGGGCATGGTCAGCTGGATCGACGGCAAGTCGACCGATCAGGTCCTCAGCGACATCCAGGCGGGTTACAAGAACTAGTTCGGGAGTGCGCGGGCCTCTGGCCCGCCACGCTTTGGGGGTCGCTCGCCACGCGAGCGGCCCCCAATATCCACGGTGGGCGGATGCCGCGGAACGCGCTTCATCGGCCCCCACACTGAGTCCACAGCCGCACTCGAAAGGCAGTTCATGACCGACACCATCCCGGTGGTTGCTCCGGGGTCAACCGGAGGGGCACCGCATCGGCCCCACGGGGGCCGATTGAAAGACCGCTACTCCAGTCGGAAGACCGCCATCGTGGCCATCGTCGCGCTGGTCGTCGCAGTCTCGCTGTTCCTGTTCATGGTGACCCGCAATCCCAGCCCGAACGCCGTTCCGGTATCGCTGGGGGTCTCGCTCAACAGCTTCTTCACGTGGCTGGGCGCGATGGGTCCTCTCGTGCAGATTCCCATCGTGCTCGTCGCCTTCGGTGCGGTGGTCGGGTTGGTGCTGCTCCTGATCGAGTACGCCCCCCGCGCAGGTCGTGGCTATTTCTGGCTGCGCTTGATCGCCTGCTTCGCGATTCCGATCCTCGCGTTCATGTTGCTGCGTCCCTATCAGAACGCCGTGATCTACGTTCTCGGCATCGCGATCCTGCTCGGGGCGATCCTGTTCTGGGTCGACTACCGGTCACGTCAGGGCGCGGGCTACTTGTTCCAGCTCGTGATCTTCGCGGCGCCCGCGGCGGTCCTGCTTCTGATCGGCCTCATCTACCCGGCGATCGCCACCGTCTTCCAGTCCTTTTTCGACAAGACCGGCAAGGACTTCGTCGGACTCGAGAACTACCAATGGGTGTTCACCAACCCTGAGGGTCTCTGGTCGACGGTCAACACGGTGATCTGGGTGCTCGTCGCGCCGGCCTTCGCGACTGTCGTCGGCCTGGCCTATGCCGTGTTCATCGATCGCGCCCGCGGAGAGAAGTACCTGAAGGTACTGATCTTCATGCCCTTCGCCATCTCGTTCGTCGGCGCCGGCATCATCTGGAAGTTCGTCTACGACTTCCGGCAGGACGCCCAGATCGGCATCCTGAATGCGATCGTGACGTTCTTCGGGGGGCAGCCGGTTTCGTGGCTCGATGCCCAGCCGCTCATCAACACGTTCTTGCTGATGGTGGTGTTCATCTGGAGCCAGACCGGCCTCGCGATGGTCATCCTCTCCGCGGCGATCAAAGCGGTGCCGCCCGAGCAGACCGAGGCGGCCGAGCTCGACGGGGCGACGGCGTGGCAGCGTTTCGTCAACGTCACCGTGCCCGGCATCCGCTCAGCGCTCGTCGTCGTGGTGACGACGATCGCGATCGGCGCTCTGAAGATCTACGACATCGTTGCCGTCATGACCGGGGGGCGCGCGAACACCACGGTGCTGGCGTTCGAAATGGTCAACCAGCAGCAGCGGTTCCAGAGCTTCGGGCACTCCGCAGCGCTGGCCGTCGTACTGTTCATCTTCGTGCTGCCGCTGATCCTCTTCAACGTCCGCCAGATCAGGAAGCAGAGGGAGATCCGATGACCATCGAAGTCATCGAGCCGATCGTCGACAAGCGATCCGCCCGACAGGTGGCCCGCGACACCGCCAAGCACGAGAAGATGGCGCAGAAGCGGCTCACTTCGCGTGGGGCGACCATCGCCGCCGTTGCCATCGCGTTCTTCTGGACGATTCCCACGTTCGGTTTGTTCGTCACCTCGTTCCGGCCCGGTGCCGACACGCAGTCCACGGGTTGGTGGACGGTGTTCACGAACCCGAGCTTCACGCTCGAGAACTACTGGTTGGCATTGACCTCCGGTGGCACGGCGCTGACCCTGGGTGCGTCGTTCCTCAACTCGTTGGCGATCACGATCCCGGTGGTGTTCTTCGCCCTCGCCGTCGCTTCGCTGCTGGCCTATGCGTTCGCGTGGATCGACTTCAAGGGCAAGAACCTCGCGTTCATCTTCGTGTTCGCGCTGCAGATCGTTCCTCTGCAGATGGCACTGGTGCCGCTGCTGAGCCTGTTCTCGCGGGGTCTTTCGATCAACGGAGTCCAGCTCTTCCCGGGATTCGACCTCCGATCCGTGGATCACAGCTTTGCGACGGTGTGGATCGCGCACACGATCTTCGCGCTGCCGCTGGCGGTGTTCCTGCTCCACAACTTCATCGCGGAGATCCCGAGTGAAGTGATCGAAGCGGCGCGTGTGGACGGCGCGGGTCACGGACAGATCTTCTTCCGGATGATCCTGCCGCTCGCCGCTCCCGCTCTCGCATCGTTCGCGGTGCTCGAGTTCATCTGGGTGTGGAACGACCTACTGGTCGCGACGATATTCGCGCCATCCACGTCGTTGCCGTTGACGCAGTCGCTCAACTCGCTGTCGGGCACGTGGGGGAGCCAATGGTTCCTTCAGGCGGCGGGTACGTTCATATCGA
>JAHIOK010000106.1 GCA_018895315.1 Actinomycetota bacterium
CCGTCTCCGAGCTCCCCGACGACGACGCTGAACGCGCCCTCGAATACGCGATGAGCAAAGCACGGACTCTCGTGCGCTACGACGACGAAACGGCGACGCGCAGGCTCCTGGGGCAGCTCGCGCGACGCGGTTTCGGCGGCTCGTCGGCATCCCAGGCGGTACGCACGGCGCTTGCGCAGGCGAGGCGCGACGCGGGCGGCGGGGGAGTGCGATTCCGCTGAGCCGTCACCGGATTTCGTCCGCAGGTGGCGTCTCGCGCAGTGCGAAGTGCAAGACTGAGCGTCCACGATCAGTACCGGGCCTACACCGGCGGACGAGCGGCGGAAGGCGCGATGTGGCGATCGAAGTGCAGGGCCTGATCAAGTCGTATCGATCGGTCCGCGCGGTCGACGATATCTCCTTCACCGTGTCGGACGGCTCGGTGTTCGCGTTCCTCGGCAGCAACGGCGCCGGCAAGTCCACCACGATCGCGTGCCTCACGACGGTGCGCGGTTTCGATGCCGACACGGTCATGGTGGCCGGACACGACGTACGCTCCGCCGGAGACGACGTGCGGCGGCGTATCGGGGTCGTATTCCAGGAGTCGCTACTGGACCCCGGTCTCACCGCGCGGGAGAACCTTCGACTGCGGGCCACACTCGCAGGCCTCGACGCGCGTCGAGCGCGGACGCGTATCGCGGAGCTCTCCGCCTTGATCGAGCTCGACGAGTTCCTCGACCGCGCGTACCTCAGGCTCTCCGGTGGTCAACGGCGGCGGGTCGACATCGCCCGGGCCCTGCTGCACGAGCCCGACATCTTGTTCCTCGACGAGCCCACGGCCGGCCTCGACCCCGCGAGCCGCGCGGCGGTATGGCGCACGGTTCAGACGCTTCGCCAGGAACGCGGCCTCACCGTCTTCCTCACGACCCACTACATGGAAGAGACCGAAGAGGCCGACCGGGTGTGCATCATCGATCGCGGTCGCATCGTGGCCGATGACACCCCGACGTCCTTGCGGTCGACCTACAGCCGCAGCATCCTCAGCGTCACGACGGCCGATGCGGACGCACTGACCGCTATCGCAGCCCGACACGGTGCGACGACGCAGCGCGACGGCGCGATCGTTCTGGTGCCGGTACCCGACGCAGACGTCGCCAGGCGCATCCTCGCGGATCACGGCGGCGATGTTCTCGATTTCGAGTTTCGCCATGGCCGAATGGATGACGTCTTCCTCGCCCTGACCGGGCATGTCCCCCAGGAGGCGAACGCGTGAGGGTCGTGGGCGCACTCGTCGGCCGCAACCTCCGCATCTTCTTCCGCGACCGACTGAACGTCTTCTTCTCCCTGCTGAGCGGAATCATCCTTTTCCTGCTCTACACCCTCTTTCTCGCGCGATTACAGAGTGACGGATTGAGTGCCCAGTTCCCGACCGCGACGACCCGCGAGATCAGTGCGTTCATCGACAGCTGGATGTTCTCGGGCATCGTGCTTCTGACAACCGTCACCACGGGACTCGGCGCAGTAGGAGTTCTCGTCGAAGACAGCTCGTCGCGCCGCTTCGCCGACTTCCTGGTCGCGCCGATCCGCCGCAGTCAGCTCGTGCTCGGATACCTCGTCTCGTCCGTTCTGGTCGCGATCATCATGTCGACGATCGTGCTCGCGTTGAGCCTGGGCTACCTCGGCCTGGTCGACGGTGTGTGGCTCGCTCCGGGCTCCCTAGCCAGAATTCTGGGCATCGTGGTGCTCTGCTGCGCGGCGTTCACCGCCCTGTCGGCGCTCGCGGTGTCGTTCGTGCGCACGATGGGCGCGTTCTCCGCCTTCTCGACAGTGCTCGGCACCGCGCTGGGGTTCATCGCCGGTGCATATATTCCGGTCGGCTCGCTCCCCGACGGCGTCGCGTCGACGATCAACGCGCTGCCCTTCGCGCAGGGTGCGATGCTGCTCCGCCGGCAGTTCACCGTCGACACGCTCGGCACTCTGGTCGATGGCAACACGGATGCGGCGGCGAGCCTGCGTACGTTCTACGGCGTCGACATCTTCGTCGGTGACGCGCAGGTGAGCGCGTGGGTCGCCGTGGGTGTGCTCGTGGCGATGGCGCTCGGGTTCACCGCATTGGCGGCCGGACGCATCCGCTCGGTCATCCGCTGACCGACGAAGCGACTCCACGCACGTCATCCGGGAGCTGCTCCAGGCGCAGGGCCGATTCCGAGCGGCGGATCGTAGAATGGCAGTCATCATGACCTCCCCGACGAACTCTCCGACGATCATCGCGCCCTCTCCTGCAGCGCGCGGCGTCGACGGCCGCATGCGCACCTACGAGGTGCGCACGTTCGGCTGCCAGATGAACGTGCACGACTCCGAGCGACTCTCCGGCTCGCTCGAGAGTGCTGGCTACGTGCGTGCCGAGGCGGGTATCGATGCCGACGTGATCGTGATCAACACCTGCGCGGTGCGCGACAACGCCGCCGACAAGCTCTACGGCACCCTGGGCTACCTCAAATCGCGCAAAGACCTGAACCCCGATATGCAGATCGCCGTAGGCGGATGTCTCGCGCAGATGGACAAGGATGTCGTCATCTCCCGTGCTCCGTGGGTCGATGCGGTGTTCGGCACGCACAACATGGGTTCGCTTCCGCGACTGCTCGAACGGGCGCGGCACAACGGCGAGGCCGAGCTCGAGATCCTCGAATCGCTCGAGGTCTTCCCCTCCACGCTGCCGACGAAGCGTGACGCGGTCTACAGCGGGTGGGTCTCCATCTCGGTCGGGTGCAACAACACCTGCACGTTCTGCATCGTGCCGAGCCTCCGCGGCAAAGAGAAAGACCGTCGCCCCGGCGACATCCTCAACGAAGTGCGTCTTCTCGTCGAAGACGGCGCGATCGAGGTGACTCTTCTCGGACAGAACGTCAACTCCTACGGCGTCGAGTTCGGCGATCGGGAGGCCTTCGGCAAGCTTCTGCGTGCCGCGGGCGAGATCGAGGGCCTCGAACGCATCCGCTTCACGAGCCCCCATCCGGCGGCCTTCACCGACGATGTCATCGACGCCATGGCCGAGACCTCCGCGGTGATGCCACAGCTGCACATGCCTTTGCAGTCGGGCAGCGATCGCATCCTCAAGGCGATGCGCCGCTCGTATCGGAGCGAGAAGTTCCTCGGCATCCTCGACCGCGTCCGCGAACGGATGCCGAACGCTGCGATCTCCACCGACATCATCGTCGGGTTCCCCGGGGAGACCGACGAAGACTTCGAAGAGACGCTGCGCGTGGTCGAGAAGGCCCGTTTCGCGAGCGCCTTCACCTTCCAGTACTCGATCCGCGAGGGCACTCCTGCGGCGACGATGCCCGATCAGGTGCCGAAACACATCGTGCAGGAACGCTTCGAGCGCCTCGGCGCGCTGCAGGACCGCATCTCCCTCGAAGAGAACGAGCGTCAGCTCGGTCGCGAGGTCGCGGTGCTGGTGTCGAAGGGCGAAGGCAAGAAGGACGCCGCCACCCACCGTCTCACCGGCCGCGCCGAAGACAACCGCCTCGTGCACTTCGAGCTGCCCGACGGATCCGATGTGCCTCGCCCGGGTGACGTCGTCACGGTGACCGTGACGCATGCGGCGCCCTTCTACCTGCTGGCTGACTCCGTGGACGGGGCGCCCCTGCGCATTCGCCGCACCCGCGCCGGTGACGCCTGGGATCGCACGCAGGCCGAGTCCTGCGCAGTGCCCGCGACATCCAGTGCATCGACGTCGGCCGTGTCACTGGGTCTCCCGACGCTGCGTATCGGCGTGTGACAACGCCGGAGGCTCCGGCTCGGCTCTGGGCGATCGTCGGCGCCACCGGCACGGGCAAGTCGGCGCTTTCCCTCGATCTGGCGGAGCACCTCACTGCGATCGGGCACCCCGCCGAGATCGTCAACGCCGACGCGATGCAGCTGTACCGCGGAATGGACATCGGTACAGCGAAGCTGCCGCTCGACGAGCGGCGCGGTATCCCGCACCATCTGCTCGACGTGCTCGATGCCACGGAAGATGCCGCCGTCGCCTGGTATCAGGAAGCTGCGCGCCGCACGATCGGCGAGATCCACGCCCGGGGAGCCGATGCGATCCTGGTGGGCGGCTCAGGACTCTACGTCTCGAGTGTCATCTACGACTTCCGCTTCCCGCCGCGCGATGTCGCCGTGCGCGCCCGGCTCGAGGCCGAGCTCGAAGCGCTCGGTGCGGGTGCCCTGTTCTCCCGGCTGCGTGAGGTCGACCCGGTGACAGCGGCACGGATCGACCCGCGCAATGGTCGTAGGATCGTGCGCGCGCTCGAGGTGCTCGCCCAGGGGGAGGCCACCCACGGCGCCGCCCTCCCCGAGGCCCCCGTGCTCTGGCACACCGACACCCGCCTCCTCGGCGTCCAGGTGCCCCGAGATGAGCTCGTGGTGCGTCTGGACGCGCGGGTCGAGCAGATGTGGGCCGATGGGCTGCTCGGCGAAGTCGAGGCGCTCCGGGGCCGGGGGCTGGAGCTCGGCATCACCGCTCGGCGGGCGATCGGCTATGCGCAGGCCCTCGCCCAGCTGGACGGCAGCATGACCCGGGACGAGGCGATCGCCGAGTCGCAGGCTCTCACCCGGCGCTATGCGCGCCGCCAGGTGTCGTGGTTCCGCCGCTACCCCGGTCTGCAGTGGGTGATGCCGGGGCACCGTGCAGCAGAACTGATCGCCGAGGAGCCGTCGTGACCGTCTCCGTCCGCCGCTTCGAGATCGCCGACACCGAACAGGTCGTCGCGCTCTGGCATGCCGTCGGACTCACTCGTCCCTGGAACGACCCGTACCTCGACATCCAGCGCAAACTCACGGTCCAGCCAGAACTGTTCCTCGTCGCGGAGGGCGCAAGCCAGATCGTCGGCTCGGTGATGGCGGGCTACGACGGGCATCGGGGATGGCTCTACTACCTCGCGACGGCGTCCCATCGCCGGGGGGAAGGAATCGCCCGCGCGCTGGTCGCCGAAGCCGAGCGCGGTCTGTTGGCGCTCGGCTGCCCGAAGGTGCAGCTCATGGTGCGCCCAGACAACGAGGGCGCTCGCGGTGTGTATGCCGCACTCGGATACGAGCCGTTCGACACCTGGGCGACCGGTAAGCGACTCGTCACCGACTGATTGGTTCGTGGCCGCTGAGGCCGCACAGCGGATCCTAGACTGGACACATGGCAGAGGCGATCCCGTTCACCAAGGGCCACGGCACGGGGAACGACTTCGTGATCGTGCCCGACCCCGACGGGCTCCTCGATCTTTCCGACGCCCAGGTGGCTGCGCTCTGCGACCGCCGCTTCGGCATCGGTGGTGACGGCATCCTGCGGGTGGTCCGGTCAGCGGTGATCGCTGCGGGGACGGATGCCGCGGCATCCGGTGCGGAGTGGTTCATGGACTACCGCAACGCCGACGGCAGTGCGGCCGAGATGTGCGGTAACGGCATCCGGGTGTTCGCGCGATACCTCGAGCAGTCCGGGTTCGCCTCGATCGAGGCGCCGCTGCCGATCGGAACCCGCGCCGGTGTCAAGACCGTGACCCGCAGCGATCGCGGGTACGAAGTGGACCTCGGGGTCTTCCGCATCGACGCGGACGGTCCGCTCGTACGCGCGCGGGGGCTCGAGGTGCCTCGCCCGGGCCTCGGCATCGACGTGGGCAACCCGCACGTCATTATCGCGCTGCAGTCGGCGGCCGAGCTCGAAGGCCTGGATCTCACGGTGCAGCCGCTGCTCGATCCGCCCCCGGTCGCCGGGGCGAACATCGAATTCGTGGTGCCTGGCGACCCGCTTGTGCGCGAGGGCATCGGATCCATCCGAATGCGGGTGTTCGAGCGCGGAGTCGGCGAGACGCTCAGCTGCGGAACAGGGGTGGCAGCAGCCGCTCTCGCGGTGCGGGAGTGGGCCGGGTCCGCCGCGCCCGATCACTGGGCCGTCGAAGTGCCCGGCGGTGAGCTCGGTGTGCGCATGGTCGACGGCCATGTGCTGCTCTCCGGTCCCGCCACGCTCGTCTTCTCGGGCGACGTCGCCCTGACCTAGGCGATCGAGCGGGTCCGGCCGGGCGAGCCGGAGGGCGGGTCAGCCCTCGGGCCGGCTCAGGGGAGCTCGATCGCACCCGTCATCGTCGTGCCGTGCTTGCGCACCTTCAGGACGCGGAAGCCGCGACCTGTCGCCGCGCGGTGCACGCTGTATCCGCTGTCGAATGTCGCCGCGATCCACCGCTGCAGCGAATCCGAGCCGAGGTTGCGCTGCACGACGAGCCAAGCATCCGAGCGTTCGCTGAGGCGAGGAATCCATCGCTCGAGGAGGCCGTGCAGCTCGTTTTTGCCCACCCGAATCGGCGGATTCGAACGGATGCTGCGGAACTCGACGTCGTCGGGAACACCATCGGGTGTTACGGCGTTGACATTGCTGAGAGACAGCGCGTCGCAGTTGCGTCGCACGAGGTCGAGGGCACGCTCGTTCACGTCGACGGCCCACACGGTCGCGTGCGGGGATTGCATCGCAAGGGAGATCGCGATGGGGCCCCACCCGCAGCCGAGATCCAGCAGATGCCCACCCGGTGGCGGGGGAGGGGTATTCGCCAGAAGCACACCGGTACCGGCATCGACGTGGTCTGGGCTGAATACACCGCCCGCGGTGGCCACCTCGACCTCGCGGCCGGCCAGGGTCACCCGGATTCTGCGCTGGTTCTCGGGACTTACGGGCGACGCGCTGAAGTAGTGGTCGCTCGCCATGAATGCGAGCGTAGCGGAGGACCGGCCGCGCTCGGGAGGCTAGAGTTACGGATGCTTCGGCTGAGGCGCCTTGGAAGGAACACATGACAGACACCACCACACCCCGACAGAGCGACGACGCCCCGGTGGATCCGGTGGATCGCGTGCTCTCTCGCGCCGAGGCGCACTCGGGTGTGAGGGTGTTCGGTGCGGCTCAGGCGCTGCAGGATGCCTCGACGGTCTCACGCGCCGACAGCGACGGCAACCAATGGGATCGCGAAGAGCGTGCGGCGCTGCGCCGCGTGCCCGGGCTCTCGACCGAGCTCACCGACGTCACCGAGGTCGAGTACCGCCAGCTGCGCCTCGAGAACGTCGTGCTCATCGGCGTGCATCCGCAGGGTTCCCAGGAAGATGCCGAGAATTCGCTGCGCGAGCTCGCCGCGCTCGCCGAGACCGCGGGAGCCGTCGTGCTCGACGGTGTACTGCAACGCCGCCCGCATCCCGACCCCGCCACCTACCTCGGACGTGGCAAGGCCGACGAACTGCGCGACCTGGTCGCCGCCCTCGGCGCCGACACCGTCATCGCGGACACCGAGTTGGCCTCCAGCCAGCGTCGTGCGCTGGAAGACGTCGTCAAGGTCAAGGTCATCGACCGCACCACCGTGATCCTCGACATCTTCAGCCAGCACGCCAAGAGCCGCGAGGGCAAGGCGCAGGTCGAGCTCGCACAGCTCGAGTACCTGTTGCCGCGCCTGCGCGGCTGGGGTGAGTCGATGAGCCGTCAGGCCGGTGGCCAGGTCGGTGCTGGCGGCGCGGGCATGGGCTCGCGCGGCCCGGGTGAGACGAAGATCGAGCTCGATCGCCGCCGCATTCGCACCCGGATGGCGATCCTCCGCCGTCAGATCAAGGACTTCGCGCCGTCGCGGGACGCCAAGCGCTCCGAGCGCAAACGCCATACGATCCCGTCGGTCGCCATCGCCGGCTATACGAACGCCGGCAAGTCGAGCCTCCTCAACCGACTGACGAGCGCGGGAGTGCTCGTCGAGAACGCACTGTTCGCGACCCTGGATGCCACGGTCCGCCGCGCCGAGACCTCCGATGGTCGGGTCTACACGCTCACCGACACGGTCGGGTTCGTCCGAAACCTTCCGCACCAGCTCGTGGAGGCCTTCCGCTCGACGCTGGAGGAAGTGGCCGACGCCGACGTGATCGTCCACGTGGTGGATGCCTCGCACCCCGATCCTGCCGCCCAGCTTGCGACGGTTCGCGATGTGATCGGCGATGTCGGAGCCCGCGACATCCACGAGATCATCGTCTTCAACAAAGTCGATCTCGTCGACGACGACACCCGCCTCGTCCTCCGCGGCCTCGCGCCCGCGGCTCTGTTCGCATCTTCGCGCACG
>JAHIOK010000107.1 GCA_018895315.1 Actinomycetota bacterium
AGGATCAGGGCGACATCGCCGGTCGAGCCGAAGTGGGTGGTGTCGTCGACCTGGATCTCGTGCTCCACGTCGCGGTAGTAGCGGTTCACGCCGATCATCAGCACAGAGAGGATCGGAATGGCAAGGAACACGAGCCAGGCGCCGTGGGTGAACTTCGTGATCGTGACGATGACCAGCACCAGGATCGTCATCGAGGCGCCGAGGGTGTTGATGACCAGTCCCTTGCGGTGCTGATACGACTCGGACCGGGCGGACTTCTGTCTGCGTGCCTCCGGCGACAGCAGCGACATCTTCCGCATCTGGCCTCGCCAGTGCTTCACCATGCCGATCTGGCCGAGTGAGAACGAGACGAAGACGCCGATGATGTAGAGCTGGATCAGGGTGGTCAGATTGGCCTGGTAGACGATCAGTACGACGATCGCGCCGATGCCGAGCAGGATCATGCCGTTGGAGTAGACCAGGCGGTCACCGCGAGTGTTCAGAGCCTTCGGGGCGTAGCCGTCGCGCGCCAGCACGGACCCCAACAGCGGGAAGCCGTTGAAGGCCGTGTTCGCCGCGAGCAGCAGGACCAGGGCGGTCGCGGCCTGGATCACGAAGAACAGCACCGATCCTGCCCCGAAGGTGGCGCTGGCGACCTGCGCCATGAGGCTCGGCTGCGGCACGTTCGCGCAGTCGAACCCGATGAGGTGGCACGGATCCTCGGAGTAGTGCACACCGGAGACGAGCGCGATCACGGTGAGGCCCGCGAACAGCAGGATGGCGATGGTTCCCATCATCGTCAACGTCATCTGAGCGTTCTTGATCTTGGGCTTGCGGAATGCCGGCACGCCGTTCGACACGGCCTCGACGCCCGTCAGGGCCGAGCATCCGCTCGAGAAGGCACGCAAGACCAGCAGAATGACGGCGGCCTGGGTGAGGTCTTCGGCCTGTACGCCATATTGGGCGCTGGAGGCGACGGGCGGGTCTCCGAGCGCCCAGCGCACGAGACCGACGACGATCATCACGCCGACGGAGCCGATGAACACGTACGTCGGGATCGCGAAGGCACGAGATGCTTCGCGCACACCGCGAAGGTTCATCAGGATGATCAGGACGACGAAGAGGACGGCGAGCTCGACCCTGAAGGAGTTGAGGCCGGGCAGCGCCGAGATGATGTTGTCGACACCGGACGCGACCGACACGGCGACCGTCAGGACGTAGTCGACCAGCAGTGCCGAGGCCACGACGACCGCGGGCACCTCGCCGAGGTTCTTACGCGCCACCTCGTAGTCGCCGCCGCCCGAGGGGTACGCCTTGATCAGCTGGCGATAGGAGATGACCACCACGATCAGGAGGGAAACGACGGCTGCCGCGATCCACGGGCTGAACGACAGGAAGACGAGACCGCCGGTCAGCAGAATCATCAGCAGCTCTTGCGGCGCGTACGCCACCGACGACAGCGCATCGGACGCGAAGATCGGCAACGCCATCCGCTTTTGGAGCAGATGCTCGTCTGCCGTCTCGGAGGCGAGCGGGTCGCCGATCAGGATCCTCTTCGCGATGGGCGTCTCAGGCCCCTGCTCGCGACTCTCGTTCGTCACGAGGCGTGACGCTACGCCAGTCGAGGCGACTAATGCAATCCGACGCGGCGGTCGTTACCGGGATATTCCCGGCATCGCCGCCTGGAGGGGGTTCGCTGGGGGGTGAGGTGGCCGATTGCGCCCGCTACTGCTCTGAAATACCAGATGCTAGAGTCGCCCAACGACTCGAAGGAATGACATGCCGGTACCTCGCTCGGAGATCATCGAACGCTCGTCATTGCGCGATGTATCGCGCGACCGACTCAAGGCCGCCATCCTCGATGGCACGTTCGAGCCGGGTGAGCGACTGCACGACGCAGAGCTGATGGAATGGCTCGGCGTCTCGCGCACACCGTTGCGTGAAGCGATCAACGATCTCGTGCGAATGGGCCTCGTCGAGACCGAGGCGCAGAGATTCACGCGCGTCGTGAGCCCCGATCTGCCGCGCACTCCCGAGGTCATCACGACGCTCGGGGCGGTGCTGAGCGGTATCAGCCGCGACGTGGCAGTCTCCGCAGACGCAGAGGCCCGCGAGGCGCTCGCCCGCCGCGTAGCGCCCGCGGTTGATGCCGCAGAGCGCAAGGATTCCGCGGCGATGGAGGCCGCAGTGGCCGACCTGTTCACCGCCATGGTCGCGAGCGCCCCGACCGAACTGCTGCGGAGGGCGACGGCCGACACCGTCGATGCGCTGCTGTACAAGTACGCGATCGCTCCGCTGCCGCTCGAGCTCGAGGTGGACTGGGCGAATGTCGAGTCGCGGCTGCGTCGACTCGCGGCCGCGCTCCGCGCCGGGCACGGCGTAGAGGCGCAGCTCTCGGTTTCGGTGCTTCTCCAGGTCGCCGAGCGCGCCGAGAACTGAGCGACGAACGGCCGTGCGGCGCAGCGCCCGCTGTGGTCGCACGCGAGAACCGAACGTGCTGCGGGTTCACTGAGAGCGGCCTGCGAGAACGTCTGTCGCGTGGAAAACACCACTGATATTTCATAGACTTAGATGGTCAGAGGAAATCCAGGGTTCCAATGACAGTGAAGTCCGAGGGATCGACGCACCGGGATGCGACGAGTCCCCTCCCAGAGGCTTTGCGCCCGGGAGATCCTCACCATCGGCGGGCCTGCCGCGGGGTGTTTCTCGGTCCGACCCCGTTCGTCCTCACCCCCGGAGGGGCTGGCGGGGTCGGAGCCCCCTGATCTCAGCGCGCGGTGAGGAACTCCCGCGCGGCCACCACGAGATTCTCGACACCGCGGTCGATGGTCGGGTGGATCACCGGAGCGAAGTACGGCGAGTGGTTCGTCGGAATCTCGCTCTCCATCGTTCCCGCGGCCATCGCTGCCGCGAACTTCTGCGGATCGACGCCGCCCCAGAACCAGAACACCAGGGGAACGCCCGCGTCGCGCGCGAACCACGACACATCTTCACTGCCCGTGAACATGCCCGGGTCGACGACCGACTCCGCGCCGAAAGTGCGCTCGAACGCGCCGACCAGGCGGGCCGTGGCATCCGGGTCGTTGATCGTCGGCGGCAGCGTGTGATCCGTGACGATCGTGGGCGGCTGCGGAGCATCGGATGCCGCGGACTCGGCCCGGACGATGCGCTCGACCTTCGCCAGCACGCGATCGCGCGCGGCGTCGTCGGGGTAGCGCAGGCTGAGTTCGAGCGTCGCCTCGGCCGGGATGATGTTGTTCTTCAAGCCCGCGTGGATCGAGCCCACGGTGACCACGGCGACATCGCGGGGATCGGTCTCGCGCGACACGACGGTCTGGAGGCGCATCACCGTGGCGGCGGCCATCACGATCGGGTCGATCGTCGAGTGCGGGCGCGAGCCGTGGCCACCGCGTCCGTGCAACGTGACGGTCAGGCCATCGGAGGCCGCCATCTGCGTGCCGGGCCGCACACCGATGACACCGGCGGGCAGGGGGGTCACGTGCTGACCGAGCACGATGTCGGGCTTCGGGAAGCGCTCGAGCGCGCCGTCGGCAATCATCGCCTGCGAGCCCGCGCCGTGCTCCTCAGCGGGCTGGAATACGGCGACGATCGTGCCTGCCCATTCGCCCTTGGTGTCGACGAGTCGTTCGAGGGCGCCGAGGAGCGCGGTGACGTGCATGTCGTGCCCGCATGCATGCATGACCGGCACGTTCGTCCCGCGCGGGTCGGTGCCGCGCGCCGTGCTGGCGTACTCGAGTCCGGTGAGCTCCTCGACCGGCAGGGCGTCCATGTCGGCGCGGAGCCAGACCACGGGCCCCTCGCCGTTGCGGATCACGCCGAGCACCCCGGTCTTGCCGATGCCCTCTTCGAATTCGATACCCAGTTCGCGCAATCTGTCGACGACGATCCCTGCGGTGCGTGTCTCCTGGAACGAGAGCTCGGGATGGCGGTGCAGGTCGACGTAGATCGCTTCGAGGTCGAGTGTCATGCCTTCGAGCGTATCCCCGTGCGTCCGATCATCTCCCGTTCCCCCGGCGCATTTCGGGCCCACGCAGCGACGAGCGTCGCCGATATGCGACCGGCTGCTGCGTCAGTGGCGCTCGAGCCACACCGTCGTGTCGACGGGGAGCGTGTCGCCGGTGAGGCGTTCACTCGTGACGATGACCGTTCCCGCGGGGATCGCGATGGGCGTCTCGCCGAGGTTGGCGATGACCGTCACATTCCCGTTGTGGAACGCGATCACGTCGTCACCGAGGCCGTCGACCCACTCGAGCGCGCTCACTCCGAGGTCGCGCGCTCGACGCTCGGCGAGCAGCGCGCGGTAGAGCGAGAGAGTGGATGCCGGGTCGTCCACCTGAACGTCGCGGGCGAACGTCGCCCATTCCGCCGGCTGCGGCAGCCACGAGGCGCCGTCGGGGCTGAAGCCGTAGGCGGGGCCGGTGGCGTCCCAGGGCAGGGGCACGCGGCATCCGTCGCGTCCGTAGCGCTCGCCCTTGGTGCGGAACCAGGTGGGGTCCTGGCGTGCGTCGTCGGAGATGTCGATGACCTCGGGCAGGCCGAGCTCTTCGCCCTGATACAGGTACGCCGATCCCGGCAGCGCCAGCATCACGCTCGTCGCGGCGCGCGCACGGCGAAGACCGACGTCGGCGATCGGCGTTCCCGGGGAGTTCGGGCCGATGCCGAAGCCCTGGGGATTCTCGGCGGTCAGTGCGAGCCGCGAGGCGTGTCGCACGACATCGTGGTTGGACAGCACCCACGTGCTCGGTGCGCCGACCGCGGGGTACGCGCGCAGCGACTCGGTGATCACGGCGCGGAGCTTCGCGGCATCCCACGCGGTCTCGAGGTACTCGAAGTTGAACGCCTGATGCATCTCGTCGGGGCGCACCCACAGTGCGGTCTTCTCGATCGTGGGCAGCCACGCTTCGGCGCAGAGTGCGCGGTCGCCGTCGTACTCTGCGAGCACGCCGTGCCAGTCGCGGTAGACCTCGTGCACTCCCGGCTGACCCCAGTACGGCACGTCGGCCTCGTCGCCGCCCATCGAGCCACTTTCGGGATCGGGTGTGTAGTCGGGCAGGCCGGCCTCCTTGACCAGGCCGTGCGCGACATCCACGCGGAAGCCGTCGGTGCCGCGGTCGAGCCAGAACCGCAGGATGCGGCGGAATTCGGCGCGCACCACCTCGTTCGACCAGTCGAAGTCGGGCTGGCTGGTGTCGAAGAGGTGCAGGTACCACTGTCCGGGAGTTCCGTCGGCCTCGGTGACGCGCGTCCAGGCATCGCCACCGAACACCGACTCCCAATTGTTCGGGGGCAGCTCGCCGTTCTCGCCCTTGCCGTCGCGGAACATGTACCGCGCACGCTCAGCGCTGCCGGGGGCGGCTGCCAGGGCCTCCTGGAACCAGACGTGCTGGTCGGAGGAGTGGTTGGGAACGAGGTCGACGATCACGCGGATGCCGCGGGCGTGGGCCGCCTCGAGCATGTCGTCGAAGTCGCCCAGAGTGCCGAAGAGCGGGTCGACGTCGCAGTAGTCGGCGACGTCGTAGCCGGCGTCCTTCTGCGGCGAGGTCATGAACGGACTCAGCCAGATCGCGTCGACGCCGAGCTGCTTCAGATCGTCGAGGTGGGTGGTCACTCCGGGCAGGTCGCCGATGCCGTCGCCCGAGGCATCCGCGAAGGAACGCGGGTAGATCTGGTAGATGACGGCGCTGCGCCACCATTCCGAACCGACGGTGGATGCTGCCGCGGAGGCGTCAGCGAGAGCAGTCATGTCGTGCGAGGGCATGGGTTCCAGGGTAAAGGAACGCGTGACGTGTTCGGGGCCGCCGCGAGTGCGCCGGTTGTTGCCGAGTAGGGTGAGCCGGTGCAGACTTCCGACGCCCTCACCCGTGCCGAGTCGCTCATCGCGATCGTGCCCGACTACCCCGAACAGGGCATCGTCTTCCGCGACATCGCGCCGCTGCTGGCGGATGCCGCGGCTCTCCGCGCCAGCATCGACGCCCTGATCGCGCCTTTCGCGGGCCGATTCGACGTCGTGGCCGGCATCGAGGCGCGCGGGTTCCTGCTGGCGGCGGCCGCGGCGATCATGGCCGATGTCGGTCTGGTGCCGATCCGCAAGGCCGGCAAGCTGCCCCGACCTGCGGCATCCGTGGACTATGCCCTCGAGTACGGCACCGCGACCGTCGAGATGCACGACGACCTCGTCGCCGGCACCCGGGTGCTGCTGCTCGACGATGTGCTCGCCACCGGCGGCACGCTCGCCGCCGGCCGCGAACTCGTCGAAACGCTCGGATACTCCGTCGCCGGCATCGCCGTGCTGATGGAGCTCGACGCGCTCGGCGGCCGCGCGGCCCTCGGCGACGACTCCGTGCACGCCGTCTTCCACGCCTGAGACCCCACGGCGTTTCCGTTTACGCACGGTTTTGGGTGCGTCCGGGAGCCCGGAGCCGACGAAAACCGTGCGTAAACGGACTGGGACCGGGGTCCGGGGTCAGAGCGGGGCGATCACGCGGCGGCCGCGGACGTACACGTCGGTGACGGCGGCCTCGCGCATCCCCATCAGCAGCGTGAACAGGTGGGCCTCGTGGCCCCGCTCGGCCGCGGAGACCAGCGCTTCATAGAGCCCGGGCTGGGCCGAGGCATCCACGATCACGAAGTCGGCCTCTTTGCCGGCGTCGAAGTTGCCGAACACGTCTTCCTGGTCGAGGGCGCGCGCCCCCGCGAGGGTGCCGAGGAAGAGCAGCTGGGCGGGGTCGATCGCCCGGGCGAGGGGTCCGTCCTCGCTCATGTGCACCTTGAAGGCGTCGTTGAGCACGCGGGGGATCAGCCACTCGTCGCCCGCACCGATGTCGGTGCCCATTGCGATCGTGACGCCCGATGCGACCGTCCGGCGCCAGGGCATCGTGCCGCTGCCGAGGAACAGCTGCGACGTCGGGCAGTGCGCGATCGATGACCCCGTCTCGGCGAGACGCGCCAGCTCGCCGTCCTGGCAGTGCACGGCGTGCGCGAAGACGCTGCGGCGCCCGAGCAGGCTCTCGCCACCGCGCGCCGACCCGGGCAGGAATCGGCCGTCGTAGGTGTCGAGGTAGGCATCGACGTCGTATGTCGCGCGCACCGCCGCGATCTCGCCGTCGCCGGCACGGTTGTTCTCGTTGAGATGCGAGTGGAAGTAGACGCCGTCGTTGCGCACATCGGCGTAGAGATCGCCGAGGGCTCCGAGCGTCTGAGGCGTCACCGACAGGCTGAATCGGGGAACCACTGCGACCTGGGCGAGTGCTCGCCGAGGATCGACGGAGGCCTCGGGATCGCGCCCGTGCCATCGCTCGATCTCGTCACGAGTGAGGGCGAGGGCCTCGTCTTCCGAGGTGAGCAGCGCGGCCGCACTCGCCGGCCCGACGGTCTGGATGCCGCGGCCGCTGATCACGCGGAGCCCTGCCTGCAGCGACCGGGTGAACAGGGCATCCTGCGCGGCGGGGAAAGCCGAGCCGAAGACGAGGGCAGAAGTCGTGCCCACGGCGACGCGGCGGCGCACGAACTCGGCGGCGATCAGGTCGGCAAAGACCGGGTCGGCCAGCCGCGTCTCGGCGGGGAACACGCAGCGCTCGAGCCATTCGAGCAGCTCGCCACCGCCGAACGCGTCGGTCGTGAACGTCTGCGGGAAATGCAGGTGCGTGTCGACGAACCCGGGGAGGAGGTATCCGCCGGTCTCGACCACGGCGTCGCCCCGGAGGGTCTCGGGCAGCGATATCCACGACCCGGCGAACCGGATGCGGCCGTCCGCCCCCACGGCGAGGGCTCCGTCGGGTTCGGACACCAGCGCCGATGCCGCGCCCTCGAGGGAGGGGGCTCCGGCGATGTGGATGAGGTGACCGCGGTACACCGTCACGGCAGCACCTCCTGTTTTCGGTTCGGATCGAGTCTCGGCGCGACCAATTGCGCGCACGTAACGCGGTTGTTAAGTCTCCGGCGCCTCCGAGCGCAACCGCTCGCACCGCGGCGCGACACGCTCATAGCCGCACGCGGCGGCGGCCTAGATGTAGTTCCCCGGGACGTTGTGAACGCGGGCTGAGGGGACGTTTCCGCCGATTCCGGTGTGGGGTCTGTGGTGGTTGTAGTGATGGATCCAGTCCTGGTAGGTGGCTTCTCTGTCCATC
>JAHIOK010000108.1 GCA_018895315.1 Actinomycetota bacterium
CGCCTATGCGCGGGAAGCGCTGCACGCCGGTGCGCGACACACCGTCGACGAACTCGTCGGGGATCCGGATCTGGATGCCGCCCAGATCGCGGTGCTGCAGCGGATGATCGTCGACACCGGCGCACTCGACCGGGTCGAAGGACTCATCACCGAGTTCGCCCGCGAGGCCGATCGCGCACTGTCCGGAGCACGACTGGGTAACGCCGCCGTCGGCGAGCTGCGCGATCTCGCTCGCGCAGCCGTCACCCGCACCGCCTGAGGTCTCAGGCGAGCGCCTGGGCGACGCGACGCACTTCGCTCTTGCGCCCGAGGCGCAGGGATTCGATCGGAGCGACTCCGAGCGACTCCTCGTGCGTGAGCAGCCAGTCGATCGCCTCATCGTCGGTGAAGCCGGCGTCGTGCAGGACGAAGAGCGTTCCGCGCAGCGAGACCACCGGCGCGCCGTCCAGAACGAACAGCGCAGGCACCTTGAAGACGCCGTCGCGACGCGAACCGATTAGCTGCCGATCGTCGAAGAGCCGGCGCACGCGCGCCGCGGTCTCGTCGAGGACCTCGGCCAGTTCGGGAAGGGCGAGCCACGAGGTTTCGATAAGGGATGTCTCTTCTGTCACCTCTTCACTATCTCATTAGACAAGACTCATGAAAACGGTGCGGTCCGCGCCGCGTCCCGCGTATCGTCGAGGTTTACGTCCCACAGGCCATATAAATCACATTTGTCCCTCCTTTATCACCCGTTGACACCAATTAACTTCCGTGACACGGTGTCAACGTTCCGATCAGGGGGAGACATCTTGCGAACGCAGGCCACTCATCGATCCACGCGAGCCTCGGCGCTGGCGACGAGCGTGCCCGCGGCCATCGTCGGCTCGATCGCCTTGACGTTCGTCGCGGCCCCCGCTCACGCGGCCGAGCCCGCCCAGAACCAGCGCATGAGCCCTCCTGCAGCCGCGGCGGACTCGACGAGCGCGATGCGCATCGCACGAGTCGTCGCGGCGTCTGTGAAGACCGCGCAGGTACCAGCCACCTATACCGTGCAGCGTGGTGACACAGTCAGTGCGATCGCCGGCCGGTTCGGTCTGCGCATCGTAGACATCCTGAGCGCGAACGGGCTCGGCTGGTCCTCCGTCATCAGGCCAGGGCAGGTGCTGCACCTCACCGCCGCACCCGCAGCCGACGCGACCCCGACGGCCACTGCCACCACCGGTACGTACGTCGTCAAGGCCGGCGACACGATCATCGCCATCGCCCGCGCCCATTCGACGAGCGTCCAGGCGATCCTCGATGCGAACCGCTTGAGCCGCGCCTCGATCATCTACCCGGGCCAGAGGCTCTCGATTCCGGGTGCCGCGGCGATGACTCCCGCCGCGTCCACGACCCCGGCCGCACCGACCCCGGCCTCACCGACCTCGTCCTCGGCCTACGTGGTCACGGCGGGCGACACCGTCAGCGCGATCGCTCGCGCACACGGCACCAGCGTCCAGGCGATCCTCGACGCCAATCGACTGAACCGATCCTCGATCATCTACCCCGGTCAGAAGCTCGCGCTCCCCACGGCGATGGCGCCCGTCGCATCCATCGCCCTCGCTCCAGGTCTCGACGCGGAGCAGAGCGCCAATGCCCGACTCATCGTGAGCATCGGGCGTCAGCTCGGCGTCTCCGACCGCGGCATCACCATCGCTCTGGGCACCGCGATGCAGGAATCGTGGCTCCGCAATCTCGACTGGGGCGACCGCGACTCGCTGGGGCTGTTCCAGCAGCGCCCGAGCCACGGCTGGGGCACCGCAGCCGAAGTGCGCAACGCCGAGCGGGCGATCCGTGCGTTCTACGGCGGCGCGTCCGATCCCAACGGAGCGCGCACGCGTGGTCTGCTCGACATCGCAGGATGGCAGGCGATGCCCTACTCCCAGGCGGCGCAGGCCGTGCAGATCTCGGCATATCCCGACCGCTACGCGCAGTGGGAAGCACCCTCTGCGCAGTGGCTCGCCGCCCTCGGGTGAGTGCGAGACCGACGCAGTGCAGGGTGAGCCGCTCCCGGGGCTCACAGCCAGCGCTCCGTAGACTCGGAACGTGAGTACGAGTCAGGCGTCCGACCCCCTGATCGGCCGTCTCGTTGACGGGCGATACCGGGTGCGTGCGCGCATCGCTCGCGGCGGCATGGCCACGGTGTACGTGGCAACCGATCTGCGTCTCGAGCGCCGAGTCGCACTCAAGGTGATGCACGGACATCTGAGCGACGACGCTGTGTTCCAGAGCCGGTTCATCCAAGAGGCACGCTCGGCCGCGCGACTCGCCGACCCGCACGTGGTCAACGTCTTCGATCAGGGCCAGGACGACGACATGGCCTACCTGGTCATGGAGTACCTCCCCGGCATCACCCTGCGCGAGCTGGTGCGTGAACAGCGTCGGCTGACGATCCCGCAGGCAATGACGATCATGGATGCCGTCCTCTCGGGCCTCGCCGCGGCACACCGCGCGGGCATCGTGCACCGCGATGTCAAGCCCGAGAACGTGCTGCTGGCCGAAGACGGCAGGATCAAAATCGGTGACTTCGGACTGGCACGCGCGACGACGGCCAACACGGCCACCGGGCAGATGCTCCTGGGGACGATCGCGTATCTCGCGCCCGAGCTCGTCACCCGCGGCACTGCCGATGCACGCAGCGACATCTACGCCCTCGGCATCATGCTCTACGAGATGCTCACGGGTGAGCAGCCGTACAAGGGCGAACAGCCGATGCA
>JAHIOK010000109.1 GCA_018895315.1 Actinomycetota bacterium
AGGCCCTCGTGCGCATCGTCGCACCGGCGCACCTCAAGGAGATCGATGACCTCTTCACCCTCGCGATGAGCGACGAGACAAGCTCGTGGTGGCTCGATTCCGTCGGGGGATGGACCCGTCACAGCGTGGCGGCGGACGGCAAGCCACTCGTCGACATCCAGGAGAAGACGATGTCGACGGTCCAGCGCCGCCGCCGTTCGCGGGCGGCGCGATGAGCGAGACCGCTGTCTACGCGGCGGGTGGAGTGGTATGGCGGCTGGTCGAGGGCAAGCTCATGGTGCTCGTCATCCACCGCACCGCTTACGCCGACGTCACACTCCCCAAGGGCAAGGTCGATCCCGGCGAGATGCTCGCCGAGACGGCTGTGCGGGAGATCTTCGAAGAGACCGGCATCCGCGTCGCCTTGGGCATTCCCGTCGGAGTCTCGCGCTATCGGATGCCGAGCAAGCGGCAGAAGATCGTGCACTACTGGTCGGCCGAAGCCACGGATGACGCGATCCGCGCCTCGGCGTTCGTGCCGAACAAAGAGATCGCGGCGCTGGAGTGGGTGACACCCAAGCGGGCGCTCGGCTATCTCAGCTACCCGGTGGACGTCGAGATCATCGAACATTTCCTGCGGTTCGTCGATGACGGTGTCCTCTCTACCTTTCCGATCGTGGTGCTCCGTCACGCCAAGGCGAGCTCGCGCGAGCAGTGGAAGGGCGACGATGTCCTCCGGCCGCTCACGCCCCGCGGAGTCACGCAGGCCGCGGCGATCGTCGGCCCGCTGCAGGCCTTCGGCGTGCGCAAAGTGATCACGAGCGATGCCGTGAGGTGCGTCTCGACGGTCACTCCGCTGGCGGCGGCCCTCCATCGCAAGATCCACCGCGAACCCCTCATCGGGCAGGATGCCTGGGAAGAGGGTCGCGCAGACGCACGCTCGGTGGTCGGCAAGCGCATCCGCTCACGCAAGCCCGCGGTGCTGTGCAGCCATGGGCCGGTGCTACCCGACATCCTCACCGAAATCGCTCTGGCCACGGGAACGCTGCGCGGGTCCTATCTCGGCAGCGCCAGCGCGCTCGAGGTCGGCGCGTTCTCGGTGGTGCATCTGTCGGCGACCAACCCCGGATCGGGGATCGTCGCGATCGAAACGCACGAGCCGAAGGTCTGAGGTGATCGGCGCGCGCGGCATCCGGATCGCGTGGGCCCCGATGCCGTCGAACGAGGGCCGCCGCGCCGTTGCCTGGTCGCTGATCCGTGAGCTTGCCGGGGCCGACGTGGAGATCACGAACACCTGCCCGCGCTGTGGAGAACCGCACGGTCCCGTAGCAGTCGCAGGGGCCGACGTGCACGCGAGCATCGCGTACGCCGGTGGCTACGCCCTGGCGGCAGTGATCGAGGCCACCCCAGGGGCGTGCCTCGGGATCGATGCCGAGGCTGTGGCCGACGCGCGCCGGGATGCCGCGGGCCTCGACGGAGTGCTCGGAACCGGCCGTTCTGTCACACTGCGCGACTGGGTTCGTGTGGAGGCCGCGCTGAAAGCCGATGGACGAGGTCTGCGCGTCGACCCGGCGACGGTGACCGTGCACGGCGGGGACGGCGCATGGGAGGCGTCCGTACCAGGACGCGCGCGCCGGGTGCAGGGCGCCGACCTCGTCGGTCCTCCCGGAGTGCTGGTCAGTGCCGCGATCGCTCCGCCCGAGACGGCACCCGGGGCAGCGGCGGCAGCGCGGGATCATGCAGCCAGCGATGGAAGAAGTCGCCGAGATCGCCTCCGGTGAGCTCCTGCGCGCACGCGATGAAATCCTCGGTGACGACGAGGCCATGACGGTGGCGTGAGGTCCATTCACGGAACAACGTGGCAAAGGCGGTGCTCCCGATCGTCCGCCGCAGCGCCTCGAGGGTGAGGGCACCGCGCTTGTAGACGCGGTCGTCGAACATCAGGTCGGGTCCGGGGTCGGCGAGTACGAGATCCTGCGGCAATGCGCGGAGTCGGGCATGCTGGCGCGTCGCGCTGTCTGCGATGCTCGGCCCGCCGGATGCCGCGGCCCAGACCCATTCGGCGAAGCAGGCGAAGCCTTCGTTCAGCCAGATGTCACGCCAATGCGCGATCCCGACGCTGTTGCCGAACCACTGGTGGGCGAGCTCGTGGGCGATGAGGCGGTGGGACGACGCATCGAGGTGATTCGCCCCGAACACGGCCATGCCCTGAGCCTCGAGAGGGATCTCAAGGACATCGGGAGTGACCACGATCGTGCAATCGTCCTGCGGATAGGGCCCGAACGCCTCTTCGAAGATGTCGATCATGCGCGGAAAGTCGGCGAAGGCGTTCAACGCCGCAGCGCGCAGCATGGGCGGGTGCAGCAGCCGCGGGACCACGCCCGAGGCGCTCGCGCCCCCGAGGACGGACTGCTCGTAGCGACCGATCTGCACGGCGGCGAGGTAGGTCGCCATGGGTGCGACGGTCTCGAAGCGCCACGTTGCGGTCGCGCCGGAACGCGTGACAGCACCCGGCCGCCCCGTGGCGGCAACCGTGTAGGCGATATCGGTGGTGACCTCCAGCCGGAACGGGGCCCGGGCATCGGGCCGGTCGTTGCAGGGGAACCAGGTGGCTGCACCCGTGGGTTGCCCTGCCACGAGGACGCCGTCTTCCAGTTCCTCCCAGCCGATCGTCCCCCACCGGGAATGGCGCGGCGACGGGGCACCGGCATAGGTGACCTCGATGGAGAAGCGGTCACCCGGCTCCAATGCACGCCGGAGGCGCACCCGCAGTTTGCGCGGGCCCTGCGTGAAGTCGGTACGGCGGTCGCCATCCACCCTCACCCGCGTGGCCCGCAGTCCAACGAGGTCCAGACCGATCGACGGCGTGGCCATCAGCGCGACCGCATTGATGACCGCCCGCCCCTCGAGCCGGTTGGTGCGCACGCGATAGCCGATCGAGATGTCATACGACTCGACGTCGAACGAACGATCACCGCTCTGTGGTGCGTACTCGTCTCCGACCGTCACGATGTGGTCTGGTAGGCGCGCACTTTGACCGCACGCCATGGGCCGATGGGGTTGCCGCTCCACCGCGAACCGACCGGGACCCGCTCACCGCGCATGACCAGCGATGCCGGCCCCACGGTGGCATGAGCGCCGATCGTCGCCGCCGGGAGGATGACGCTGTGAGGCCCGAGGGTCGCGCCCTGCTCGAGTTCGACGGTATCCATACTCATGATTCGATCATGGAAAAGGTGCGTCTGCACAACGCAGCCCCGGTTCACGGTCGACCCCTCGCCGAGGGTGACCAGATCGGGCTCGGGCAGCCAATAGCTGTCGCACCAGACGCCGCGGCCGATCCGCGCACCCAGACTGCGCAGCCATACCGCGAGCGCGGGAGTTCCGGCGGCTGCGCGGGCGAACCAGGGCGCTGCGACCATCTCGGTGAACGTGTCCGAGACCTCTGTGCGCCAAACGAAGCTCGACCAGAGGGGCTGCTCCCCCGCTCGGATCGGTCCCACGATCAGCCATTTCGCGGCGGTCGATACCGCGGCGGCAGCGGCCCCGGCAGCGAGCATGACGAATCCGGAGAGAAGGAGAGCCCACACCGGCCCCCACGCCTCCAGCAGCAGGGCGAGCGCGAAGGCCACCAGCACGCCGATCGCGCAGGTGACGAACACCGGGACGATGCGGCAGATCTCCCAGAGCGCGCGAGCGATGCGGAGGGATACCACCGGACGGTACGTGCGAGTTTCGTCGCCGTCGTTCGCGATGCGGCGCAGGCGCACGGCCGGAGAACCCAGCCACGAAGACCCCGGCTTGGCTTTCGCCGGAGCCGACGACAGCACGGCGACGAGTCCGTCACGCGGAACTCGGTGACCGGGGGCGGCCATCCCCGAATTGCCCAGGAACGCGCGCTTGCCGATCCGCACCGCTCCGATGCGCAGCCAACCGCGATGCAGTTCGTACGAGCCGATCATGGTGTCGTCCGCCAGGAACGCGCCGTCCTCGATGCGGGTCATCGACGGCAGCAGCAGGACGGTCGACGCCTCGACATCACGGCCGACCTCGGCGCCCAGCATCCGGAGCCAGATCGGGGTGAACATGCTCGAGTAGAGCGGGAAGAGGATCGTGCGCGCCGAGTCGAGCAGGCGCTCGATGGTCCAGGCCTGCCAGCCGATACGGCTGCGCACGGAGTGCACGCCCTCTTCCAGCCGCAACGACAGGAGGCGCACGAGCAGCACGACGGATGCCGCGAACGCGAGTCCGACCAGCAGCACAGCGGGGACGAGCCAGAGGAGTGCCCCGCCAAGGGCTGCGACAAGATCGGACGCGCCCCGCATACCCTGGGCGACGACGACACCGCCGACGGCGAAGGCCGCGATCGGCAGGAGCGCGAGCAGACCGGACGACGCAGCGAACGCCCACAGCCACCGGCGACCCGCAGGCGGATGCTCTTCGGGCCACCCGCCTTGGGTGCCGCCGACCCGCGCGGCGGGAGAGCCCGCCCACTGCTGGTCGGCGCGCACGCGTCCGAACACCGCAGAGCCCGGGGCGATCTCGGCGCGCTGGCCGATCCGGGTGCCGGGGGCAAGAGTGCTGCGAGCGCCCACGGAGGCGTAGGCGCCGATACGCACTTCACCGATGCGGACGACGTCGCCGTCGATCCAGTAGCCCGAGAGGTCGACCTCGGGCTCGATCGCGGCGTTGTCGCCGATCTCGAGCATTCCGGTGATGGGCGGCATCGTGTGCAGATCGACGTCGCGCCCGACCTTCGCGCCGAGCGCACGGGCGTAGTAGACCACCCAGGGGGCGCCCGCGAGGCCGACCGCATCGACCTGCTGGGCGATCTGCTCGGCGAGCCACAGCCGCAGGTGCACCCCGCCGCCGCGCGGATAGTCGCCCGGGGCGACACCGGCAAGCAGGAGCCGTGCGGATGCGATCGCCAGCGCCATCCGTCCGAAGGGCGACGCGAACACGATCAGACCGACCACCAGCACCCATAACGGCACCATGGGAAGCGCCTCGAAGCCGGGCATCAAGTTGAGCAAGGCGGATGCGGTCAGGAAGTACAGCAGCCATCGGATGCCGGAGAGGATGAACAGCGGCACACCGAGAAGCGTCTGCACCCACTGCGTGGAGCGCGGCGTCGGTTCGGGGCGGTGGAAATCCGTCGATGCGTCTTCGGCGCCGACCGGGCCGAGCGCTTTGGCCATCGCCCCCAGCCGGGGGATGTCGTAGATGTCGGCGACCGAGAACTCGGGCACCCGGGCACGGATGCGGGAGACGAGCTGGGCTGCGGCGAGGGAGCCGCCGCCGAGGTCGAAGAAGTCCGCGGAGCGGCCGGGCACCTGCAGCCCGAGCACTGCCTGCCACTGCGCCGCCAGCCAGGCCTCCGTGCCGCTGAGGCCTGCGACCGGAGTGTCGAGCCCCGGCAGCGGCCACGGGAGCGCGGCACGGTCGACCTTGTCCGAGGTGCGAACAGGAAGGTCGTCGACCACCGCGAGCAGCGGCACGACGGCGGCGGGCAGCCGCTCTGTGAGCAGGAGACGTGCACCGGCGCGGTCGAACGCGGGCCGGTCGGTGACGAGGTAGCCCACGAGCACGGGCACACCGGCGTCCGTCGTGCGCACTGCGGCGGCCGCGGCGGTGACTCCGGGCAGATCCTGCAGGGCGGATTCGACCTCACCGAGCTCGATGCGGCGACCTCCGACCTTGACCTGGTCGTCGGCACGGCCCTGAAAGACGAGGCCGACCGGGTCGGCGCGCACGAGGTCGCCCGAACGGTACGCGCGCTTCCAGCCGAGGCTCGGCATCGGGGCGTACTTCTCGGCGTCCTTCGCGGGGTCGAGGTAGCGGGCCAAACCCACTCCCCCGATGATCAGTTCGCCGACTTCGCCCTCAGCCACGGGCTGATCGTCGGGGCCGACGACGGCGAGATCCCAGCCGTCGAGGGCCAGCCCGATGCGGATCGGCACCGTGCCATCGAGGAGCGCGGCGCAGGCGACGACGGTCGCTTCGGTGGGACCGTAGGTGTTCCAGACCTCGCGTCCTTCCGCCACCAATCGGGCGGCCAATTCGGGCGGGCACGCCTCGCCGCCGAAGATCAGCAGCCGGACGTTCTCGATCGCGGCACTCGGCCACATCGCGGCGAGGGTTGGCACGGTCGAGACGACGCTGATGCTCTGCCGGAGCAGCCACGGACCGAGATCTTCTCCCGAGCGCACGAGAGCACGAGGTGCGGGCACTAGGCAGGCGCCATGACCCCAGGCGAGCCACATCTCTTCGCACGAGGCGTCGAACGCCACCGAAAGCCCGGCGAGGACGCGATCACCAGGACCGAGCGGAGCATCGGTGAGGAAGAGGCGCGCTTCGGCGTCGACGAACGCCGCCGCAGATCGGTGAGTGACGGCGACGCCCTTCGGCACGCCGGTCGAGCCGGAGGTGAAGATGATCCACGCATCGTCGTCGGGCGTCGGCGGGGGAACTGCGACGACCGAGTGGGTGCTCGGATGGGGCGCATCACCGTCGAACAGCGGAGCCTCCGTCGCGGGCTCCGAGACGACGGCGGCGTACTCGCCGCGCCCGGAGATGACGCCGCGTACCTGCGCCTCGCTGAAGACGAGCTGCGCGCGCTCATCGGGGTCGTCGACGTCGACCGGCACGTACGCGGCCCCGACCACCAGTACGCCGAGGATCGAGAGGTAGAGCTCCTTGGATCCTGACGCGACACGCACCCCGACCCGGTCTCCGCGGCGCACGCCGGCGGCGTGCAACAACGCCGCGATCTTCCCGACGCGGGCCATCAGCTCGCGGTAACTGAGTGCTCCGGAACCGTCATCGAGGGCCGATGCCTCGGGATGCCGTGCCGTGGTTTCGCGGAGGATGTCGATCAGGGTACGAGTTGCCGGGGCGAACGCAGAGCGTGCGAAGCCCTGCTGCGCGACAGAGGGGTCGTGGCGAGGAGTGACGTCCACCTCAGCGGAGCAGATCGATCAGCTGAAGCTTCGTCATCCGCGAGTATCCCGACCGACCCGCGTCCCGTGCGCGGGCACGCAGCTGCACCACGGTGAAGGACGAGAGGTCTTCGGGGGCGGCGGCGCGCTCCGCTTTGAGCGCGGCCTTCTTCAGCGCCTTGGCCTCCGTCTTGCGCGCGGCGGCTTCGGCTTCTGCGCGCGCGGCGGTTCCGGCTTCTGCGCGCGCGGCATCCGCGGCTGCGCGGTCGGCCTCGGCACGCAACCTGGCCTTCTTCTCGGCCTTCGCGATCGCTCGGTCGATGGCCGCACGCGTTCGGGCTGCAGCATCCTGGGCGCGCCGTGCGACCTTGACGGGTTTCTTGCGAAGGACTTTCTTCGAGACGTCCGCCGCGTCACGGGCGTCGGCAGCGACGTCCCGCAACGTCGCTGCCGCCTTTCGGGGAAGATCCTTCGCCACGCGTTTTGCATGCGTCGCCGCTGCTGCCGCGTCATCGATGGCGGCACGGGCCGCCGACTCCGCCTTCGTGCTCTTCGTCATGAGTTCAGAATAGGTGTCGGGATATCGCGTGTCAGAGAAGCACGGATATCGGCTGAAACCCGTTCACCACCCGTTAACCCTCTGCGCCCAATCTCTTAAGACACGACGCCTACGTTGCCTCACAGGCCTGCACCAGGCTCCTTACCCTGACATGTGAAGGATTCACACAGTGAAGCTCACCCGAATCGCCCAGTTGGGCGCCGTCACCGCCGTGGCAGCTCTCGCCCTCGCAGGTTGCGCCGCGAACGAAGGCGGCACCAGCAGCTCGTCTTCCGCCAGCGCTGCCGCCCAGCTCTCCGGCACGATCAATGGCATCGGCTCGTCCGCGCAGGGCACCGCGCAGACCACCTGGATCGCCGGTATCCAGGGCGCCAACAGCGGCCTGACCATCAACTACGATCCGCAGGGCTCCGGCGCAGGCCGCAAGAGCTTCATCTCGGGTGCCGCCGACTTCGCGGGCTCCGACGCCGCGCTGAAGGACAGCGAACTCAAGAGCACCTTCGCGCTGTGCGCATCGGGCACCTCGGCCATCGACCTCCCGGTCTACATCTCGCCGATCGCGATTGCCTACAACGTCGCCGGCGTGAAGGACCTGAAGCTCGACGCGAACACGATCGCCGGCATCTTCAAGGGCGACATCGTCAAGTGGAACGACCCGAAGGTCGCCGCACTCAACAGCGGTGCCACGCTCCCGGATGCGAACATCACCGTCGTGCACCGCTCGGATGACTCGGGTACCACGGAGAACTTCACCGACTACCTCGCCACCGTGGCACCCACCGTGTGGACCTCCCCCGCCTCCCAGACCTTCCCGTTCCAGGTCGGCGACGCCGCCAAGGGCACCTCGGGAGTGGTGGACGCCACCAAGAATGCCGCCAACTCGATCACCTATGTCGACGAGTCCGGCATCGGCACCTCGGGCCTGCAGGTTGCTCAGCTCAAGGTCGGCGACAGCTTCGTCAAGCTCTCCGCCGAAGGAGCCGCTGCGGTCGTGGCGGCATCCCCGTCCGCGAGCGGTCGCGCCACCAACGACCTCGCGATCAAGATCAACCGCGCCGACACCTCGGCCAACGCATGGCCGCTCGTGCTCGTCTCGTACATCATCGCGTGCCAGCAGTACCAGGATGCCGCCAAGGGCGCCCTGGTCAGTGGATACGCGCAGTACATCGCGTCGGACGCCGCCCAGCAGGCAGCGGCCAAGCAGGCTGGTTCCGCTCCGCTCTCGGCTGACCTCTCCAAGCGAGTGATCGCTGCAGCGGCCTCCATCAAGTAGCAACACCCGCTACCCGGCCCGGAACCTTACGGTTCCGGGCCGGGTTTCGCAGGAGAGGAAAAATGGGGATGACCGCAACACCCGCAAGCACGGCCCCGAACCGTGGCAAGATCCGGCTGGGAGACAGGATCTTCTCGACCTCGACGGTCGTCGCCGGTTCGATTATTCTGGCCATACTCGCCGCCGTCGCGATCTTCCTCATCTGGCAGAGCATCCCGGCACTGATCGCCGGACCGGGCGTGCTCCCCAACCAGGCCGACAACTTCTGGGTCTATGTCTGGCCTCTCGTCTTCGGCACCATCTGGGCCGCAGCGCTCGCCCTCCTGATGGCGACGCCGATCGCCATCGGTATCGCACTCTTCATCTCGCACTACGCCCCGCGGCGCGTCGCGCAGCTGTTCGCGTACATCATCGACCTGCTGGCCGCCGTGCCCTCGGTCGTGTTCGGCCTCTGGGGTATTGCGACGCTCGCCAGCTTCGTCCAGCCCTTCTACCTCTGGCTCGGAGACAACTTCGGCTGGTTCCCGCTGTTCGCCCCGCCCATCTCCGGAACAGGTCGCACGATCCTGACCGCGGCGATGGTCCTCGCGGTCATGGTCATCCCGATCATCACCGCGATCTGTCGTGAAGTCTTCCTGCAGACGCCGA
>JAHIOK010000110.1 GCA_018895315.1 Actinomycetota bacterium
GCACGCCCGTGTCGTAGATGATGCGATTGCCGTCCGCGAGAACTCTCCGTGTCCCCGCATCCAGGGGAATGGCAGCCCAACCTTTAATCTCGCGGTCATCCATCGATGATGGCAGGTGTGCAGGCAAGGCCTCCGGCGCGCAGCTGTCGTCGGGCGCGACCACGGAGTCCGACGGAGCTCGCGGAGGGTATCGACGGGGAGCGAGCCTGGGTCGGCTAGCATTCCGACATGGCGAACCCGGCTCCGATAGACGTCCCGGTCGGAAGCGACATGATCCGCCTCGGGCCGTTCATGAAGTTCGCCGGGGTGCTCGACTCCGGCGGCGACGTGAAAGAGGCGATCATCGACGGCTTTGTGACCGTGAACGGCGAGGTCGATCGCCGCCGTGGGCGCCAGTTGCACATCGGCGACATCATCACTTTCGAGGGCCGCAGCTTCCGCGTCCGGCCGTGACGCCTGCGGGCTCCTCGGTGCACGAGTGCACGGCTTTGCGCCGACTGCACGGCTTCGCGACGTGGCGAAGGCGTGCGCTCGGCGACAACCCGTGCACTCGGGATGCTGCGCGGCGCGATCACTCCTCACGTGCGGGAGCGCATCCACTCCGCAACGAGGGGCGCGAGGTCCGCACCCAGCTCATCCGCGGGGCGCTTGTGGCCCTTCACCTCGTAGGAGTGGTTGCCGTCGACCCACATCAGCTGCGCGTTCGGACACGCGACCACGGCATCTTCGAGCTGAGCGTGCGGCTCGACGAAGGGGTCGGTGCGACCCGATACGAAGAGCTGCGGAGCGGCGATCGACGGCAGGTGCGCGATCCGAGGAGACTCCGGCTTCCCCGGGGCGTGCAGCGGATACCCGAGGTAGACGAGCCCCGTCGGGGTGATCACGCCCCCCGCCGCCGCCATCGACGCCATGCGCCCGCCGTACGACCTGCCCATCGTCCAGACCGGTATGCCGTCAGCTCGGGTATCGAGGAAGCTCATCGCTCCCGCCCACCCCGCGATTGCGTGGGCGACGGGTCCCGGCATCCGGCGTCCAGCCTCCGCGTAGGGCAGATTGAACCGCAGTGTCGCGGCCCCGAGCTCGCGCAGCCGTTCGGCGAAGCCGACGAGGAATGGAGAGTCGAAACGCGAACCCGCGCCGTGCGTCATCGCGGCGACGCACCACGCGTCCCGCGGCGCACCGAACGCAGCGGATACCTCGACGGTGCCCGAAGGCAACGTGACGATGAAGCGCTCCGCCACTTCATCCGTCATCGCGATGACTACGCCGTGCGACCGGGCTCGGCCTGACCGAGGTCGCCCTCGGGCACGACCGGCTCAGGAGCCGGATCGACGCGCTCGCCGTAACGAGGCGGTGCGGCATCCACATCACCCTCGGGCACGGCGGGCTCAGGTGCGGGATCGACGCGCTCGCCATACCGCGGCGGGTGGGAGGGCGACGGGGCAGGAGACGGCGAGGGCACCGGCGCGGCATCCGGGACGCCCGCGCCGTGCGGCCGGACAGGAATGTTCTGAGTGCCGACGAGCTCACGTGCCCGGTGGATGCTGCCCGGAAGCACGGTTACGTCGTAGTGATCGGCGATCACCTGCATCACCGAGGCGAAATCACGGCGACGCCGGACCAGCGCGTAGGTGAGGATGCTGAGCAGCATTCCCACCGCGATTCCGACGAAGATGATGCCGACGAAGGCCTGGATGGGCACCGACGCGTTCCCGAACACGAACAACGCCGAGAAGAACAGCCCGAGAAGGACGCCATTGACCGCACCGGAACGGGCTGCGGTCGCCCAGCCGAGCCGGCCGGTGATGCGTTCGACGGAGCGCAGACCGTAGCCGACGATCGCGATGTCGCGGGCCGGAACCTCGCGACTGATCAGCGAGGACACGGTTTTCTGGGCGGCCTCGTAGCTGGGGAAGCTCGCTACTGTCTCGCCGATCTCGGCGCGGCCACCCGGAACCTGTCCACCCAACATGCTCATGTCCCTATCTTCGCATGGGCAGTCCTGGGCACACGGAGTGAGCGGGCTACGCTGGGGGCGTGAGTACGCAGAGGGTTTTCGTGGCACGCCTTGCCGGCTGCACCGTCTTCGACCCCGCGGGCGACCGGCTCGGCAAGGTCCGAGATGTCGTCGTGATCTACCGAAAAGAGGATCCGCCCCGCGTCGTCGGCCTGGTCGTGGAGATCCCGGGCCGTCGGCACGTGTTCGTATCGATCGGACGCGTCACCTCCATCGCCACCGGTCAGGTCATCACGACGGGCCTCATCAACGTGCGCCGGTTTCAGCAACGCGGTGGCGAGGTGCGTGTCATGGCCGAGCTCCTCGGCCGCAAGGTGTACTTGAAGGATGGTTCGGGTCAGGCGGTCATCGAAGACGTCGCGATCGAGCGCAACCGCCTCGGCGAGTGGGACATCGGTCAGCTCTTCCTCCGTCGGCCCAAGACCAGCGCGTCACCGTTCGCCAAGGGACCGACCACCTTCGCCGGCTGGGTCGACGTGCGCGAGCAGCAGACCCCCGGTGAAGCGCAGTCCGCGGAGCAGCTGGTCGCGACCTACAGCGAGCTCAAGCCCGCCGATCTCGCCAACACCCTGCTGGATCTTCCCGGCGACCGCCTCATCGAGGTGGCTGAAGAACTCTCCGACGACCGCCTCGCTGACGCGCTGGAGGAGATGCCCGAAGAAGAACAGGTCCACATCCTCGAGCAGCTCGGCGACGAACGCGCCGCAGACATCCTCGACGCGATGGAGCCGGATGACGCGGCCGACCTCCTCGGACAACTGCCCGAGGGTCGACTTGAGCAGCTCCTCGAGCTGATGGAGCCCGAAGAAGCGGAAGACGTACGCGCGCTCCTCCAGTACGGCCCCGACACCGCGGGCGGCCTGATGACTCCCGAGCCGATCGTGCTCTCCGCCGATGCGACCGTCGCTGAGGCACTGGCGCTCATCCGGCGCCACGAGCTGCACCCTGCCCTCGCGGCATCCGTCTTCATCACGCTGCCCCCCTACGAGACGCCCACCGGTCGCCTGCTCGGCACCGTCCATTTCCAGCGCATGCTGCGCTATCCCCCGCACGAGCGTCTCGGTGCGATCATCGACGACACCCTCGACCCGGTACCCACCAGCGCCTCGGCGGCGGAGGTCGCGCGCATGCTCGCCAGCTACAACCTGGTGTCGCTGCCCGTGATCGACAAAGCGCACCGTCTCGTCGGAGCAGTCAGCGTCGACGACGTGCTCGATTACCTGCTGCCGGACGACTGGCGCTCCCACCCGGGCGAGGAAGAGGTTGCCGACACGTCCGCTGCAACGCCTGTAAGGCGCGTCCGCTGATGGCCCGCTCCACGCGACAGGTCTCGCTCGACGCGCCCCGGGGACGCACCGGCGTGCTCGGACGCACGGGGGTGCTCGGGCGCAGCCCGCAGCCTTCCCGCGACCGGTTCGGAAGGTTCACCGAGTGGATCGCCCGCAACATGGGCACGCCCGTGTTCCTCCTCGGACTCACGCTCTTCTGCGCCGCCTGGATCTTCTGGAACACCGTCCTGCCGGACGTGCTGCGCTTCGACTCCGCCTCCAACGGGTTCACCGCGCTGACCCTGGTGCTCTCGCTCCAGGCCTCCTACGCCGCACCCCTCATCCTGCTCGCGCAGAACCGGCAGGACGATCGCGACCGTGTGCAGATCGAGCAGGACCGCCAGCGGGCCGAGCGCAACCTGGCCGACACCGAGTACCTCGCCCGCGAGGTCGTCGCACTGCGCATGGCGCTCACCGAGGTCACGAGCGAGGTCGTCACGAAAGATACCCTTCGGCAGGAGATCAAGGAGCTGCTCAAGCAGCTCGATGCACGCGACAAGAAGGCTCTGAAGAAGCCGTGACCCTCGAGCAGGAGCTCACCGAGGCCGTCATCGCCGCGGTCGGAGCAGTCTCCGATCCCGAACTTCGCCGCCCGCTCGCCGAGCTCGAGATGCTGCGCGACATCTCGGTCGACGGCGACGCGATCGCGCACGTCGGAATCGCTCTCACGATCGTGGGATGCCCCGCCGCACAGCGCATCGCGTCCGAAGTGACCGCGGCAGCGGCATCCGTTCCGGGCGTGCAGCGCGTCGACCTCGCCGTCGGCGTGATGACGGGCGACGAACGGCGCGCGCTCACCGAACGCCTGCGCGGGGATCGAGCGGGACGTCAGATGCCATTTGGCCCCGATTCACTGACCCGTGTGATCGCCGTGACCAGCGGCAAGGGCGGCGTCGGAAAGTCCAGCCTCACCGCCAACCTCGCCGTCGCCCTCGCGCGCCGCGGACTCGCGGTGGGCGTGATCGACGCCGACGTTCACGGCTTCTCGATCCCCGGCCTGATGGGCCTCGTCGACGAAGCAGGTCGTACGGTGCGACCGACCCGTATCGACGACCTCATCGTGCCTCCCCTCGCCTACGACGTGAAGGTCGTCTCGATCGGCATGTTCCTCCGCGAGGGCGACGAGGGTGCCGCGGTGGCGTGGCGGGGGCCGATGCTGCA
>JAHIOK010000111.1 GCA_018895315.1 Actinomycetota bacterium
CGCGCACGAAAACCAGGAACGCCGCATCGTGATCGACCTCGGTCTGCCCCGCAACGTCGATCCCGCCGTTGCCGAGCTGCCGGGCATCGACCTGCTCGACCTCGAGACGATCCGCCTGCACGCCCCGCTGGAAGAACTGCAGGCGACTGATGCAGCGCGCGCCGTCGTGAAAGACGCTGCGCGCCGGTTCGCAGCGGTGGGGGAACGGCGTACCGCGACTCCCGGAGTCGTGGCCCTCCGCACGCACGTCTTCGAGCTGCTCGACGGCGAGATCGCCCGCGCACAGGCACGCGGTGACGAAGACGGACGCATCGAGCACGCACTCCGCCACCTGGTGGGCGTGCTGCTGCACACCCCCACGGCCCGCGCACACGAACTCGCAGAACAGGGACGTGCGCAGGACTACCTCACGGCGGTCGAGTCGCTGTACGGCCTCGAGATGCCGGATGCGACCGGCTCGGACTCCGCAGCCGGTTCCGGCGCCGCCACCGAGCTCGCCGGCTGAGGACGCCATGGACCTGCACATCACCGCCGACGCTGCCGCCGACGAGTTGCTCAGCCGTGACCCGCTTGCGCTGCTGATCGGGATGCTGCTCGACCAGCAGGTCGCGATGGAGACCGCGTTCGCGGGGCCGCTGAAGATCGAGCAGCGCATCGGCGGAATCAATGCCACCGCGATCGCGCACTACGACCCCGAGGCGTTCGCCGAGGTCTTCAAGACGTCGCCGGCGGTTCACCGGTTCCCCGGGTCGATGGCCGCCAGGGTTCAGCTGCTGTGCCAGACCATCGTCGACCAGTGGGACGGCAATGCGGCAGCGATCTGGACGAATGACTCCCCCACCGGGGCGGAGGCACTCGCGCGCCTGAAGGCTCTGCCCGGCTTCGGCGAGCAGAAGGCCAAGATCTTCCTCGCTCTTCTGGGAAAGCAATGCGGTTTCGACGGTGAGGGCTGGCGTTCCGCATCCGCTCCCTACGGTGACGACGGCTCGCACCGCAGCGTCGCCGACATCACGAGCACCGAGTCCCTCACGCTCGTGCGCGAGCACAAGCGCACGATGAAGGCCGCAGCGAAAAAGGCCTGAACCCGGTCCTCGACAACCGCCTGTTCTTCGGGCCCGCATCGACGCCTCGCGCGACCACCCGGCCGCCAAAGCTGTTTCCCAGCCGACGCCCATAACCTGAGAACATGCCCATCCTCCGGTCCTCGCACGCCGTGGACCTCGAAGGATTCGAGCTTCGCGTTCTCCGGATTCCGCTCGTCTCGCCCTTCACTACGTCGTTCGGCACCGAAGAAGTGCGCGAAGTCATCGTCGTCCGGGCTCTCACCGCCGGCGGCGACGGGTGGGGCGAGATCGTGACGAGCGCATCGCCGCTGTACTCCAGCGAGTACACCCAGGGGGCATGGGATGTCGCCCTCCGATACCTCGCGCCCGCGCTGCTCGAACGCCGGATGGTCACAGCGGAAGACGTCGCCGGCATCCTGCGCCCGTTCGTCGGCCACCGCATGGCGAAGGCCGGACTCGAACTGGCCGTGCTCGACGCGGCGCTCCGGCTGGAGGGCCGCCCGCTGGGAGAATACCTCGGCGCGGTGCGCGAGCGCGTGCCGTCCGGTGTCTCGATCGGCATCCAGCGCGATGCCGCCTCTCTCGTCGCGGCCGTCGGCGGCTACCTCGACGAGGGGTATGCGCGCATCAAGATCAAGATCAAACCCGGCCGAGACATCGCCGACACGGCGGCGGTGCGCGACGCCTTCGGCGCGATTCCTTTGCAGGTCGACGCCAACTCGGCCTACACGCTGGACGACATCGACACCCTCGCCGAACTCGACCGTTTCGACCTGCTGCTCATCGAGCAGCCCCTGCAGGAGGACGACATCGTCGACCACGCCACTCTCTCCCGACGCCTGCGTACGCCCGTGTGCCTCGACGAGTCGATCGTGTCGCACAAGGCCGCTGTCGACGCGCTCGCACTCTCGGCCGCATCCGTCATCAACATCAAGGCCGGACGCGTGGGCGGATACCTCGAAGCGGTTCGCATCCACGATCTGTGTCGGGATGCCGGCGTGCCGGTGTGGTGCGGAGGAATGCTCGAGACCGGCATCGGGCGTGCCGCGAACGCCGCGCTCGCGGCGTTGCCGGGCTTCACCCTCACCGGGGACGTCTCGGGGTCGGATCGCTTCTACGCGCGCGACATCGTGACCGAGCCGGCCGTGCTCGAGGATGGGCACGTGCGGGTACCGACCGGGCCAGGGCTCGGCGTGCAGATCGACCCCGTCGCTCTCGACGACTTCACCGTCGCGCGCGAAACGGTGCGTCGGTGATGCCGGGCGCCCCGTCGCGCGCCATCGGTGTGGCCGCGATGTTGACGCTCCTCACCGTGGTCGTCGCGGGCTGCAGCTCCGCGCCGCGGCCGGCCCCGTCGGCCACCGCGCTGCCCGCGGGCATCAGCGCATGGATCGAGCCCGAGCCGACCTCGTCCGCGACGACGCCGATGGTCACGGTCGTGGTCAAGAACGGCACCGACCAGACGCTCACGGTGCAGGATCTGCAGGTCGACGACCCCCGCTTCCTCTGGACCGCGTGGGCCGTCGGCAGCGAAGACGTCACGATCGCTGCCGGGGCGAAGAAGTCGATCCAGATCGGTGTCCCCACGATGGTGTGCCCGGCGGCAGACAGCGCGACCACCCGGCTGACCGTCGACTTCGCGATCGGGGCATCCATCGCCGTCGCCTCGCTGCGTCTCGAAGACCCGCAGGATGCGATCGCCGCCACCAACGAGATGACCTGCGCGACCCGCTGACCCGACTGCCCGACGCCGGCGACCAGCGGACACGCCGACTAGAATCGGGGTGCCGCCGAGCGCGTCTCCGGCGCGATCCCCCCGCATCCTCACGACCATTGGAGCCACCGTGGCCGAACAGTCTCGCCTCGACAAAGTCACCGCACTCGCCCGCCACCGCGGGTTCGTCTTCCAAGCAGGCGAGATCTACGGCGGCTCCCGCTCGGCGTGGGACTACGGGCCGCTCGGCACCGAGCTGAAAGAGAACATCCGCCGTCAGTGGTGGCAGACGTTCGTGCGCGGCCGCGGCGACATGGTCGGTCTCGACTCCTCGGTCATCCTGCCCAAGCGCGTGTGGGAGGCATCCGGTCACGTCGCGACCTTCACCGACCCGCTCGTGGAGTGCCTCAGCTGCCACAAGCGCTTCCGCGCCGACAATCTCATCGAAGACTTCGAAGCGCGCAAGGGCCGCAAGGCCGAGAACGGGCTTGCGGATGTCCCCTGCCCGAACTGCGGCGTGAAGGGTCAGTACACCGAGCCGAAGTCCTTCTCGGGACTCATGAAGACCTACCTCGGCGTCGTCGACGACGAATCCGGCGTGCACTACCTCCGCCCCGAGACCGCCCAGGGCATCTTCGTCAACTTCGCGAACGTCGTCACGGCGTCGCGCAAGAAGCCGCCGTTCGGCGTCGGGCAGGTCGGCAAGGCGTTCCGCAACGAGATCACCCCCGGAAACTTCATTTTCCGCACGCGCGAGTTCGAGCAGATGGAGATCGAGTTCTTCACACCCCCCGCCGAGGCGCAGGAGTGGTTCGAGCACTGGGTCGAAGCCTGCTGGAACTGGTTCATCGACCTGGGGATCGACCCCGCGAACCTGCGTCGCTTCGACGTTCCTGAGGAAGACCGCGCCCACTACTCCGCCGGCACGATCGACGTCGAGTACCGGTTCGGCTTCGCCGGCAAAGAGTGGGGCGAGCTCATGGGCGTCGCCAACCGCACCGACTACGACCTGTCGAGCCACTCGGAGGCATCGGGTGAAAGCCTGTCGTACTTCGACCAGGCCAGCGGCGAGCGCTACACCCCGTATGTCATCGAGCCGTCCTTCGGCCTGACGCGCGCGATGATGGCGTTCCTCGTCGACGCCTACCGCGAGGAAGAGGTTCCGAACGCGAAGGGCGGCGTCGACATCCGCACCGTGCTGAAGCTCGATCCGCGCCTCGCACCCGTCACCGTCGCCGTGCTGCCACTCTCGCGCAACGAGCGCTTGTCACCGTTGGCACGCGAGCTCGCCGACACGCTCCGCGGTTCGTGGGCCGTCGACTTCGACGACGCGGGAGCGATCGGCCGTCGGTACCGTCGCCAGGACGAGATCGGCACCCCGTTCTGCGTCACGGTCGACTTCGACTCGCTCGACGACAACGCCGTGACCGTGCGCGACCGCGACACGATGGCCCAGGAGCGCGTGCCGCTCGACGGCCTGCACGCCTACCTGACCGAGCGCCTGCGCGGCGCCTGAGTCCGCGGGC
>JAHIOK010000112.1 GCA_018895315.1 Actinomycetota bacterium
CGGTCATGATCTGGCGGCGTGGGTTCGTCGCCAGCGCCTTGCCCGCGCGTACCCCGGACTCGATGCGGTGTGCGAGGAGCATGTCGCAGAAGCCGCGGATGAAGTCCCGCAGGCGGTGTGGGTCCGTTGTCAGGCACGGGCCCTGATCGGCGGTGGTGTCGATGTAGCGTTGCAGCCAGTTCAGGGCGTCCAGGCGCGATTTGACCGTGCTCCACGAGTACCGCTCCGTGGTCAGGCCCGCCGAAAGCCAGTACTTCGCTCCTTCACGCAACCACAGGCTGGTCAGGTTGGTGAAGTGCATTGTCGTGCGACCTTGCGGTTCGTGGTCGCGTTGGGGCACCCTCGGGTCGAGGCTGGGATTCCAGACGTTCAGCTCCCACCACGGGCCGCGGTGATAGGCGTACCCGAGCACGGCGGCCATGTGCCCGAGGCGGTAGGTGCCGCCTTTGAACGCAGATTCGCCGATCTTCGCACCGCGCATCTGTGCTTTCCGTGCGGATCGCACCCACTCGTCAGGCGAACGGTGCAGCAGCGATTGCGCCGACCGGCACTCGTCGTCGTGATTCATCGCGGCGCGCAGCAGGATGAAGGCGGCATTCGTCTCGATGACGCGGACGAAGTGACCCAGCTCGATGCGCCGGTGGATGATCCAGGCGATCTCCCAGGTCATCGGCTCCGGCAAACCGCGGAAGTTCAGGTAGCAGGAGGTCCAGCTCCCGCCGACGTTGACTTCGCGGATCGCCGGTCGGTAGTGCGCCGGCATCGTCTTCTTGTCGAAGTGATCGCTGCGGCATTCTTCGGGCAGAGAGTCCCAGAGCCTGCGGGCGATGGTGAGGTCGAACATGTCCGCTAGTGCCAACCCCGGGTCGATCTGGTGCAGTCTCTGGGGCTGCGCGACCATGACGTGATGGCGGGATCGGTTGCTGGGCTAGACATTCGGGTACTCCCATCCGGCGACGTATTCGCGCCAATTCGCTACCGAGGCCAGCTCGGCGTCCTCGGTGACGTGGCCGTAGATGTTCATCGTGGTCTGCACGCTCGCGTGTCCGAGGCGGCGGCTGACGGTGTGGACGGGACTCCCCGCCAGCAACAGCGCGGTGGCGTGGGTGTGCCGAAACCAGTGCGGTGTCATCAGGTTCGGGAGATCGGCGTTGCGATGCTTCATCGAGCGCAAGTGCGCATAGACCGACTCGGTGCGCAGCGGCGCGAACAGCGGGTTCCGCAGCACGTTGCAGAAGATGTAGCTACTGTCCCAATCGCCGAGGGCGACATCGGCGCCTCGGTCGCACAGCCACCACACGTAGTCGGCGTAGAGCCGGTCGAGCCGCGACCCGATGTGGACCTCGCGTTCCCCGGACTTGGCGGACAGGCCGTACGGGTGTGGCCTGCTCACGATCGCGACCCGGGCGCTCTTGCCACCGATCCCGGTAATCCAGTCGCGGTGCTGCAACGAGAGGGCTTCACCGATCCGCATGCCCGATTCCGACAGGACTGCCCACAGGAACCGATATCGCAGGTCACCTCGCCATTCCACGAGTGTTGGGTCGTAGGTGGCCTCGGCATCTTGGAGGGCGTCGATCGTGGTCGGCGTCAGAATCGGAATGGTCTTGCGGGCGGCGCGGATTCGGATGGCGGCGCGCTTCCGCGGCGCTCGCCGGGTGACGTGCTCGAGGAACGAGAGGTAGCGTCCCGATCGGACCTGGGCTTGTTTCCACAGGAACGGCGCAGCGTCCGTTCCGCTGTCGGCCTGGTAGCGGTAGAAACTCATCACTGCACGCATGCGGAGATTCACCGTGCTGTCGCTGAGCGTCGGATGGGGACGCAGTTCGCGGATCGGAGAGTCCAGCTCGCCGTAGCGCAGAGCCGAGATGAAGTCGCCGAAGTCGTGCAGCTTCACCGCATCCCACGACCTGCCGGTCACCTCCAGGAACGACCACCACTGGGCCAAGCTCTGTGCGTAGGCCCGGGTCGTGTTCGGCCGGAAGTCGACTTGCCGCCCGTACTCGAGGTATGCCTCGACCGGCTCAACGAGACCAAACGATCTGTCGATCACCGTCCAGGTCGTTGCACCGTCGCTGAGAGTGACACGTTGCGCTCTAGCCATCAGCCCGCTCCCGTTCGTCTGAAGTCGAAGCTACGCCCGGCCCTGCCTGATTCGATGCACCCGAACGGTGCGTGTCGGCGGTGTCATCGGCATGCCTCGCTGCCTGCAGATAACACCGTCGCCCACATATCCCGGATCCGTGGACGGAGACCCAGGATGATGTCAACGGCACTACCTACTAGTTACGGATTACACGTCTTCCCACTCGCCGCGGCCTGGGACTTCGGCGCGAACTCCTGGACGCCCGCGCTTCGGATGAGGTTCGCGAACGACACGTCACTGAACCTGTTGGCCGTCAACGGCCCCGACAACCA
>JAHIOK010000113.1 GCA_018895315.1 Actinomycetota bacterium
GATGATCGCCGTGCGGTCGGCGAGCAGCGTCTGCAACGCATCCTGGATCTGCCGCTCCGACGGCATGTCGAGCGACGCGGTGGCCTCATCGAGGATCAGCACGGCCGGATCGGCGAGGAACGCACGGGCGAACGAGATCAGCTGGCGCTGGCCCGCCGACACACGCCCGCCGCGCTTGTTCACGTCGGTGCTGTAGCCATCGGGCAGCTCCTGAATGAAGGCATCCGCTCCCACCGCCCGTGCTGCCGCGGTGATCTCGTCGAACGTCGCGTCGGGCTTGCCGAGCGCGATGTTGTCAGCGACGGTACCGCTGAACAGGTAGGCCTCCTGCGTGACCATGACGATGGCGCGACGAAGATCCTTCGGATGCAACTGGCGCAGGTCGATCTCGTCGAGCGTGACACTCCCCCTGGTCGGGTCGTAGAACCGTGAGACGAGCTTCGCCAGGGTCGACTTGCCCGCGCCGGTCGTTCCCACGAGTGCGATGGTCTGCCCCGCGGGGATGTCGAGGGTGAAGTCGGGCAGGATCGTGCGCCCGGCTCCGTACCCGAACTCCACGTCGTCGAAACGCACGTGTCCGCGTGCGGCCCACAGATCGACGGGGTTCTCGGGGTCAGGAACCGTCGGCTCCTCCTCGAGGACACCGGACACCTTCTCCAGAGCGGCGGTCGCCGACTGGTAGGAGTTCAAGAACATCGCAACCTCTTCGAGCGGGCTGAAGAAGTTGCGCACGTACAGCACCGCCGCGAGGAGGGCGCCGAGCGCCAGCCCGCCATCGACCACGCGCAGCGCACCCCAGAGCAGAACCACCGCCATCGTGATGTTCGCGAGCAGGATGAGACCCGGATCGAGGATGCCGTAGAGCCGCACGAGCTTGAGGTTGACGCGGCGGTACTCGCTGGAGATCTCGCCGAATTCCTCGTCGTTGCGCTTCTCTTTGCGGAAGGCCTTGACGGCGCGCACACCCGTCATCGTCTCGACGAACTGCACGATGAGCTTCGCGCTGACGACCCGAGACTCGCGGAAGCCGCGCTGCGATTGAATGTAGAACCACCGCATCAGGAGCGCGAGCGGAACGCCCATGACGACCAGCACGACGCCGCTCTGCCAATCGATCGTGAACAGCATGATCAGCGTGAACACGCCGTACAGTGCACCCTGCACGAGTTGGTTGAGACCACCGTCGAGGAGTTCCCTGATCGACTCGAGGTCACTGGTCTGCCGCGAGATGATGCGTCCCGACGTGTAGGTCTCGTGGAACTCGAGGCTGAGCCGCTGCGTGTGGCGGAAGATGCGCGTGCGCAAGTCCATCAGGATCGCCTGTGTGAGGCGCGCGGACAGCACCACATACCAGCCGATCAGCCCCGCCCCCAGGACGCCGGTGACGATGTAGAGACCGGTGACCATGAATGCCGGCATCCAGTCGGCGTACTGCACGGCGCGCGGCAGCGCGGTGTCGATGCCGTAGGCGATGAGGCTCGGTCCGAGGACGCGCAGCGCCGTCGAGACGATCACGACGGATGCTGTCAGCACGAGCAGCCCGCGCATCGGCTTCACCAGGGTGCCGAGCAGCACCAGTGAGCGTCGGCGGATCTGGCGGCTTTCGACCTTGGTGTACTCGTGGCGGTCTTCGCCCGTGGTGCCCTGCACCGTTGACTGGCTCACAGGTTCACCTCCACTTCGCGTTGCTGGGTGCGTTCTCGTCGGTCATCGGCTTCGAGGCTGGAGATCACGTGCCGGTAGTGCTCGCTGTCGCGGAGCAGCTCGGAGTGCGTGCCGACACCCGTGATGCGGCCGTTCTCGAGCACGGCCACGCGGTCGGCGAGCGCGACGGTGGAGGGGCGGTGCGCCACGATCAGCGCCGTGGTGGTCGCGAGCACCCGCCGGAGGGCTGCCTCGACGAGCGCCTCGGTGTCGACGTCGAGCGCGGACAGCGGGTCATCGAGCACGAGCACCGTCGGACGCGCCGCCACCGCGCGGGCGAGGGCGAGTCGCTGACGCTGACCGCCGGAGAGGCTCAATCCTTCCTCGCCGACGGTCGTCTCGGGCCCATCGGGCAGGTCATAGACGAACTGCGCTTGTGCGATCTGCAGCGCTTCGGCCAGCACAGCGTCGGCCTCCGCACTCTTCGTGTCGATGTCGTCGCGCCCGAGGAGCACGTTCTCGCGGACCGTCGCCGAGAACAGCGTCGCGTCTTCGAAGGCCATCGAGATGTGCCGACGCAGTTCGTCCAGACGCAGGTCGCGCACATCGACGCCGTCGAGCTCGACCGTGCCGTCGGTCACGTCGTAGAGGCGTGTGGGCAGCGTCGTGAGGGTGGTCTTGCCCGACCCGGTGAGCCCCACGAGCGCCATGGTCTCGCCCGGTTCGAGCACGAGATCGATTCCGTCGAGCAGGTCACGCTCGGATGCCGGGGCATCCTGATATCGGAAGTGCACTCCTCGGAATGCGAGCTCACCACGGGGAGCCTCGATCGTCACGGGATTCTCGGGATCGACGATCGTGTTCTCCTCGTCGAGTACCTCGAAGATGCGATCGGTCGCGGTACGCGTGTCGACCAGGAACGAGAACAGGAAGCCGAGCGATTCGAGCGGCCAGCGCAGCGCCGTCGCCATCGCGAAGAAGCCGAGGAGTTCACCGACGGTGAGCTGGCCCTCCGCCGCGAGCCAGATGCCGATCAGCAGACACAGCGCGAACGCGACCATCGGCACGACCTCGAGCCAGAACCACAGCACTCCCACTTCGCGCGCCTTGCCGAGCTCGGTGGTGCGCAGGCTCTCCACCTGGCGGGTGAATTTCTGCAGCGCGTGCTTGCCTCGACCGAAGGCCTTGAGCACACGGATACCGTGGACGCTCTCCTCCACGGCGGTCGCGAGGTCGCCAGACTGGTCTTGACTCAGCCGGGCGAGCACGCCGTAGTTGCGCTCGAAGCGGTAACCGAAAAACCACAGCGGGATCGAGACGATCAAGAACGTGGCGCCGAGCGCCCAGTGCCAGCGGAACAGCAATACGGCACCGATGATCACCGTCATGACGTTGACGACGAGCAGGATCGATCCGAACGCGAGCCAGCGTCGCACGAGGTTGATGTCCTGCATCATTCGGCTGAGGAGCTGGCCGGACTGCCACTTGTCGTGGAATGAGACCGGGAGTCGCTGCAGCCGACGGTAGAAGCTCTGCCGTATCTCGTACTCCACCCCTGTGGCGGGGGTCAGCACGAAGGCACGGCGCAGGAACACGAACAGGGCCTCGAGGATGCCGAGCAGGAGCACTCCGATGGCGCCCCAGACGATCAGCGGAACATCGCCCGCCGTGATGGGCCCGTCGACGGTGGCCTGCAGCACCAGCGGGATCATCAGCGAGATGACCGCGGCAGCGAGCGCGGCGAAGAAGCCCATGATCAGCCGGGGCAACACGGGCTTGGCGAAAGGAATGAGGCGCGCGAGCGCGCGGAGAGTGGAGATGCGTGGGGCGGATGACGAAGTCATGGTCCTCGTGGGCCTTCGTTGTGGAGCGAGACCGCAGGTGGCGGC
>JAHIOK010000114.1 GCA_018895315.1 Actinomycetota bacterium
ATCAAGGACGCACAGAACCTCAACACCCGCGAGCTCGCGAGGGCGCTCGAGAAGCTCACTCTCACGGCTCGTGAGGGCAAGACCACCCCCGAAGACCAGCGGAACGGCACGATCACGATCACCAACATCGGCGTCTTCGGCATGGATGCGGGCACGCCGATCATCAACCCGGGTGAGGCCGGCATCATCGCCCTGGGCACGATCCGCCAGAAGCCGTGGGTCGTCGACGGCGAAGTGCGTCCGCGTTGGGTGACGACCGTCGCGGGATCGTTCGATCACCGCGTGATCGACGGCGACGGAATGTCCCGATTCATCGCCGATGTGGCATCCGTGCTCGAGGAGCCCGCGCTGCTCCTCGACTGAGGTCGGCTCGACCGCTGGCGTGAACGGACGGTCAGCCCGAACACCTCGCCGTAGACGTTCGTGATGCGGTGGCCGGGGATGGTCTCTCGACGGAGATCGCCGAGTGCACGATGTCGCGCCGAGCGCACGACCTCACTGCGCACGCAACCCGTGCACCCGTCGACAGGTCGTGCACTCGACGCAACCACCGGTGGAGCGACCGCTCCCTCCCGTGCAAGTTGAGAACGATTATCAATAGCCTTAGACTGAGAGCATGACTTCTCTCCACGTGAACCCTCGACGTCTCGTCGCGCTGCTGGCGGTGTCCGCGGCATCCGCTCTGCTCCTTGCCGGATGCTCCGGCACGGCTGCCCCTGCCGCGTCGAACGACGCCGCCACGCTGAGCATCGTCGCCTCGACCAACGTCTACGGGCAGATCGCGCAAGCCGTCGGAGGCGACGCCGTCACGGTGACTTCGCTGATCGCATCCGCCAGCCAGGACCCGCACGAGTTCGAGGCGAGCGCCGGCGACCAGCTCAAAGTGCAGCGTGCCGATCTGCTGATCGAGAACGGCGGTGGCTACGACCCGTTCCTGGATTCGCTGGCTCAGGCATCCGGCACCACGGCCCCGATCATCACTGCTGCGCAGATCTCGCCGCACTGGCCTGCGGATGGCAATACCGACGGGTTCAACGAGCACGTCTTCTACGACCCCGAGACGATGGGTCTGGTCGCCGGTGAGATCGCGTCGAAGCTCGGTGCGCTCGACCCGAGTCGTGCCGAGCAGTTCACCGCCAATGCGAAGACCTTCCAGGAAGGCACAGCGAAGCTGCAGTCAGAGCTCGCGACGATCTCCACCGCTCACAAGGGCGCGAACATCTTCGTGACCGAACCGCTGCCGCTGTACCTGGCCGAAGCGGCCGGGCTCGTGAATGTCACACCGGATGCCTTCAGCCACGCGGTCGAAGACGGCCAGGACGTGCCGCCCGCGACTCTCCTCGAGTCGCTGAACCTCATCACCACCGACAGCGTCAAAATACTGTTCACCAACGCACAGGCCGCCGGCGCCGAGACGACGCAGGTCGAGGACAAGGCGACAGCCGCAGGCATCCCCGTGCTGAAGTTCTCGGAGATCCTGCCAGACGGAAAGACGTATCTTGAGTGGATGAGTGACAACATCGCCCAGATCTCCCAGGCGCTGGGGAAGTGACCGGCCCCCTCCCCCTCGACATCACCGGAGCCGCCCTCCGTCGGGGCGACCGAGAACTCTGGTCCGGGCTCGACCTCCGGGTCGAGCCCGGTGAGCTGATCGCGGTGCTCGGGCCCAGCGGTTCGGGCAAGACCACTCTGCTGCGTGCCATCCTCGGCCTCGATCGGCTCAGCGAGGGGCGCATCATCGCGCTCGGTGAAGAGGTGCACCGCGCGGGCAACCGACATATCGGGTACGTCCCGCAGCAGCGTCCGCTGCCACGCGAGACCGCTCTGCGGGGGCGTGACCTGGTGCGCCTCGGCATCGACGGCCACAAGTTCGGTCTGCCCATTCCGCGGCGTGGTGATCACGCGCGGGTGGCCGCGCTCGTCGAGGCGGTCGGTGGCGAAGAGTTCGCGGATCGGCCTGTCGGACTCCTCTCCGGCGGAGAGCAGCAGCGGCTCCGGGTCGGTCAGGCGCTGGCCGATGACCCCCGTCTGCTGCTGTGCGACGAGCCGCTCACGAGCCTCGACCTGGCGAACCAGCAGGCCGTGATCGGGCTCATCGACCGGCACCGGCGCGAGTCCGGCGCCGGAGTGCTGCTCGTGACCCACGACATCAACCCGGTTCTCGACAAGGTCGACCGCATCCTCTACATCGCGAACGGGCGCTTCACGCTCGGGACGCCGGGCGACGTTCTTCGCTCCGACGTGCTCACCGACCTCTACGGCGCGAACGTCTTCGTGCTGCGCGCGGGCGATCGCCTCGTCGTCGTCGGGGCGCCCGATGCCGAAGACTCCCACCATCACCACGACGGAGCGCATGCATGAACTGGTCTGATGTCTGGGACTCCATGTTCGGTGGACTCTCCGACTACGGTGACATCCTCGCGCTCGTGTCGAACTCGGTGTGGGCGGGCGCGATCCTCGGTCTGGTCGGCGGTTTGATCGGCGTCTTCGTCATCCAACGCGACATGGCGTTCGCGGTGCACGGCATCAGTGAGCTCTCGTTCGCCGGTGCGGCGTTCGCGCTCCTCGTGGGGTTCGACGTGGTCACGGGGTCGATCCTCGGTTCGCTCCTCGCTGCGGGGCTCATCGGGTGGCTCGGCGCCCGCGCGAGGGACCGCAACTCGATCATCGGAGTGCTGATGCCGTTCGGCCTGGGCCTCGGCATCCTGTTCCTCTCGCTCTACAGCGGACGCAGTGCCAACCGCTTCAGCCTGCTGACCGGGCAGATCGTCTCGGTGCAGTCCGCGCAGCTCGGCTGGCTCATCGTGATCAGCGCCGTCGTGCTCGTCGCCCTGCTGTTGATCTGGCGTCCGCTGCGCTTCGACTCGCTCGACCCGCAGGCCGCCGCCGCCCGAGGCGTCCCCACCCGGATGATCTCGTTCGGCTTCATGATCTTGCTCGGGCTCATCGTCGCCGTCGCCGTGCACATCATCGGCGCACTGCTGGTGCTGGCGCTGCTGGTGACGCCGGCAGCCGCGGCGGTGCGCATCGCAAGCGGACCGCTCGCCGTGCCGCTGCTGGCGGCGGGGTTCGGTCTGGTCTCGGCGGTGGGCGGCATCTTGCTCGCGATCGCCGGCACCCTGCCGGTGAGCCCCTACATCACGACGATCTCGTTCCTCATCTACCTGGTGTGCCGCATCGCCGGCGCTCGCCGCAACCGCGTCACCCGCGCGGAGTGAGGGATGGCCGTGGCGGACGCGCACGTCCCGGCCAGCTCACAGAGCCCGTCGGTAGACTCGCCCGCATGGCTCAGCGCAACACGTGGCAGCGCGACCGAGTGCGCGAGGCGCTCGCCGCCGCCCCCGGCTTCGTCAGTGCTCAGTCGCTGTATGCCACCCTGCGTGACGACAACACCGGAATCGGTCTGGCCACGGTGTACCGCACGCTGTCGGGTCTCGCCGCGAAGGGCGACGCTGACTCGCTGCAGAGCCCCGAGGGCGAGAGCCTCTACCGTGCCTGCATCTCGCCCGGTCACCACCACCACTTGATCTGCCGCTCATGCGGACTCGCCGTCGAGATCGCTGCGGACGACGTCGAGGAGTGGGCGCACCGCACCGCCGCCCAGCACGGCTTCAGCGAGGCCGAGCACATCGTCGACATCTTCGGACTGTGCGGCGCCTGCGCCCAGGCGCGGGCGAGTGAGCGTGTCGCGCAGTAGCGCGGCGCTGTCAGCGCCCCGCGCCACTGGTGCGGGGCGCACTGCTGCGCTCGGCATCGGCTTCGCCCTCATCGCGGGGCTCTTCGCCATCGACGCCTTCGCCCCCCAGCTGCTGCCGGGTGGCGCGATGCCCACCAAGGCTCAAGACGGCCTGACTCTCGCGATCAGCGTGCTGATCGAGTCGCTGCCTTTCGTCGCGCTCGGCGTGGTGCTCTCGATCGTGGTGCAGGTGTGGGTGCCGCCGGGCGCGATCGAGCGGTGGATGCCGCGCCGGGCATGGGCCCGTCGCGCCGTGCTCTCGCTGCTCGGCATGATCGTTCCGGTCTGCGAATGCGGCAACGTCCCCTTCGCCCGGGGCCTCCTCATGCGCGGCTTCACGGTGCCCGAGACCCTCACGTTCCTCATCGCGGCGCCCATCGTCAACCCGATCGTGATCATCACGACACACCAGGCCTTCGGGTTCAGCGACGGCATCCTCGTGGCACGTCTGGTGGGTGGATACCTCATCGCGAATCTGATCGGATGGCTCTACAGTCGGCATCCCGATCCCGACGGTCTGCTCACCGACCGTTTCCGCGAGACGTGCGAACTGGTCACCGGCGAGCCCGGGGGCAAGGGGCGCCGGAGCATCGCACAGTTGATCGTCGAGCTGCGCGCGGTGATGCCCGCGCTGATCATCGGG
>JAHIOK010000115.1 GCA_018895315.1 Actinomycetota bacterium
CGCGAGGATGTGATCCTCGTTGAAACTCGTCGACAGCGACGAGCCCCTGTGCCCACTCGTGCCGAAAGCGACGCGCTGCTCGGGGATGGCGGCATCCGGCTTCAGATCGTAATAGGCGGAGATGAGCTCATCGATGTCGATGAGGTCTGCTGCTTCAGCAAGTTGTCCTGCGCGGCTCATGTGCCCAGTCTGCCCCGAACCGGCCGTGCTGTCAGGTCACAGAGTCGGCCAATTTCGGTGGCTAGGCTATGCGAGTGATCACCGACGCCTCGCCCCTCCGTCGCACCTACAGCTACCTCGGGCCGGCGGGGACGTTCACCGAGGCGGCGCTCGCCCAGGTTCCCGAGGCGCGTGATCAGATCTGGCGCCCCGTGCGCAACGTCGGGGAGGCGCTCGCCGATGTCGTCGGGGGCATCTCGGACGCCGCGATGATCGCGATCGAGAACTCGGTCGACGGCGGTGTGTCGACGGCGCAGGACGCCCTCGCCACGATCCCCGGCCTCCGGATCATCGGCGAATACCTCGTGCCGGTCGACTTCGTGCTGGTCGCACGGCCCGGCACCGCGCTCGCCGATGTCTCGCTCGTCTCGGCTCATCCGGTCGCCTACGCGCAGTGCTTGCAATGGCTGACCGCTGAGCTTCCGGCGCACGCGCACGTGCCGGCATCCAGCAACGTCGCCAGCGCGCTCGGACTCCTCGACGGCACGAGTGATGCGGATGCGGCGATCTCGCCTCCCGGAATCCTCGAGCACCACGATCTCGCGCTGCTCGCCGAGCACATCGGCGACAACGCCAAGGCCGTCACGCGCTTCGTGCTCGTCGCACGCACGGTTGCTCCGCCCGCCCCGACGGGTGCTGACAAGACCTCGCTCATCGTCGAACTGCCCGACGACTACCCCGGCGCGCTGCTCGAACTCCTCGAGCAGTTCGCCACCCGCGGCATCAACATGAGCCTGCTGGCCTCGCGCCCGATCGGCGACGAGCTCGGTCGCTACCGGTTCGTGATCGACGCCGACGGTCACATCTCCAACGAACGCATGGCAGATGCCTTGATGGGCCTTCGGCGTTTCAGCCCCAAGGTCGTGTTCCTCGGTTCGTACCCTCGAGCCGATCGCGCGATCGTGCACTATCCGGAGCGATACTCCGACGACGTGTTCGTCGAAGCGCGCGATTGGCTCCGCGGCATCCTGAGTGGCGAGCCCGAGGCCTAGAGCCTCGCCGGGCGCTCCGCCCCATCCAGGGCGGTGGCCGAGCCGCCGCGCATCCAGATCGCGGCGCAGAGCGTCACCGCGACGAGCGCGGTCATGTACGTGATGAAACCGATGCTGACGTGAGGGGCACCCTCACGAGCACTCGTGGCGTGGTAGATGAGCGGCGCCGTACCTCCGAAGAGCGAGTTCGCCACCGCGTATCCGAATCCCACGCCGAGAGCTCGGATGTGCGCGGGGAACACTTCCGCCTTGGCGATGCCGTTCACCGACAGGTAGCAGGTGAGGATGGCGAACGCGAGCACCAGGATGGCGAAGGCCGCTGGCGGAGAGGTCACCCGGGCGCTCGCCAGCAGGAGCGCTCCGGTGGCCAGCATCCCCAGCGCGCCGAATGCGATCAGCAGGGGCTTTCTTCCGATGCGGTCGCTCAGTGCGCCGCCGATCGGCTGCATCACCATCAGCACCACGAAGGCGGCGAGCACGAGCCCGGTCGCGGTGAGCTCCCCGCCCGAGCCGTCCGCGGCGAGGAACGTCTCGCGCACGATGAGGGGAACCGTGACGGTATAGGTGTAGAACGCAGCGGTGCCCCCCGCTGTCAGCAGGAACACCCACAGGAGCGGGCGCCATTGGTGGCGGAACAGCGACCCCAACGTGGAGGCCCGCTCTGCCCGCGGAGCCTTCGGTGCACGCGGCACATGACCGAGGCCGCGCGCCCACCACAACGACGCGAGACCTGCCGCGCCCGCCGCGCCGAACGCGACACGCCAGCCCCACTCGGAGATCGCCGCATGGCTGCTGCTCGCCAGGAGGACCAGCAGGCATGTCTGGGCGAGCACGAGGCCGCCGACGATCGTCGCGCTCTGGAAGGAGGCGAAGAAACCGCGGTGTCCGCGCGTGCCGGCTTCGGACAGCAAGACGGTGGCGGCCGCGTACTCGCCACCGGTCGCGATGCCCTGGACGATGCTCACGATGGTGAGGATCACCGCCGCCCACGCACCGATCGCGTGCACCGTCGGAGTCACCGCCAGGGCCAGTGATCCGGCCGACATCAGCGTGACCGCCGCGACGAGTGCCCGCTGCCGGCCCTGCGCGTCCGCGAGCCGGCCGAACACCCACGAGCCGAGCGGACGGACGACGAAGGTCAGTGCGAAGAGCCCGTAGACGTAGATGAGTGAATCCGTCGATGTGGGATCGAAGAACTCGGTCCGGAAGTACGGTGCGAAGGTCGCGTAGACGTACAGGTTGAACCACTGCACGAGGTTCGGCACCGAACCCGACAGGATGACGCGCACCTGCGCGCGGCCCGGTCGCGCGTCCGTGTCCGCCGGGTGGGTGTGGGTCACGTGTTGAAGATACCGGAGCTCCCGACCTGCGCGAGAGGGAAGTCGCGACGGCGTGTGAGCGCGCCGTCGGCCGCGCGTGCCGAACTCCTCAGAAGTCCTTCAGGTGCGCG
>JAHIOK010000116.1 GCA_018895315.1 Actinomycetota bacterium
ACGAGGCCGCCGAACTCTCGGAGGAGAAGCTCTGACGCCTGCGCACGACCGTTCAACCCCTGCGCGAGACGTCAAAGAAGCACAACGCAGACTCCGTCAGGTTGCGCTTCTTTGACGTCTCGCGGGCCGCAGGCGCAGCCGCAGGCGGAGGCAGCGCGCAGCGCGGGCGCCAGTCGCCGCTGCACTCTCAGTACGCTGGAGGCGTGACCACGGCAGCGCGCGACCTCCTCGCCGCCGCCCGCCTCCGACTCGCCGAAGCGCCGCGGGAGCGGTACGGCGAGCTCGTGCAGCGACGCCGCATCCTCGGGGTGCCGCGCGCTCCGCGTGTGGAACCGCGGGGCAGCGCCTGGCATCTGGGCGTGCTGCTGCTGACCGACGACGGTCTGCTCGCGACCGGCGAGATCGTGCGTGCCCGTGAGGAGGTGCGTCGCGGATTCCCCGCCGAATCGCAGCGTCGCAGGGCGGAGCTCGCTGCCGCCGCTCGCCGCGGAGGGTTCGCCGAGGGCGAGACGGCCCATGTGGGGTGGCGCCGGATCGACCCGGATGCCGCGGACGATGTATCCGAGATCCTGCAGCTGCGCGATGGCGTGCCGAGTGTCCGCTGGAGCGCCTCAGGAGGGTTCATTCCGCTCTCCACATACCTCGAAGAGCGCATCGAATTGCTCCTGCGCCCCCTTCTCGGATCGTCCTGAGGTTGTCAACCCTCGGTCCGCGGAGGCCGCGTACACCAGGCTCGAAGGGTGAGGGAGACGACAATGCGCTCGACTATGGTTAGAGCCTCTGAAGGGGGAGTGCCCATGCAGGCGTGGCCTGGATCTGCCTATCCACTGGGGGCGACATTCGACGGAAACGGGACGAATTTCGCCCTGTTCAGCGAAGGTGCCGAGAAGGTCGAGCTGTGTCTGTTCGGCGATCGCGGCAAAGAAACCCGCATTCCGCTCGTCGACTACGACGCGTTCGTGTGGCACACCTACCTGCCGACAGTCGGCCCGGGCCAGCGCTACGGCTTCCGCGTGTACGGCGCGCACGACCCGGCCTCAGGCAAGCGCTTCAACCCGAACAAGCTCCTGCTCGATCCCTATGCCAAGGCCGTCGACGGCCAGGTGCAGTGGAACCAGTCGGTGTTCGGCTACAACTTCGGCGACCCCGACTCGCGCAATGACGACGACTCCGCGGCATCCATGATGAAGGGCGTCGTCATCAACCCGTTCTTCGACTGGGCGGGCGACCGTCATCCGAAGACGCCGTATGCCGAGACGCTGATCTACGAAGCCCACGTCAAAGGCCTCACGAAGCTGCACCCGGCGATTCCCGAAGAGCTCCGCGGCACGTACGGCGCGATCGCGCACCCCGCCATCATCGAGCACCTCAAGAAGCTCGGTGTGACGGCCATCGAGCTCATGCCGGTGCACCAGTTCGTCGATGATTCGACGCTGCAGGAGAAGGGCCTCTCGAACTACTGGGGCTACAACACGATCGCGTTCCTCGCACCGCAGAACACGTATGCCTCGGCCGGTCAGCGTGGCCAGCAGGTGCAGGAGTTCAAGGGGATGGTGCGTGCGCTGCACGCAGCGGGCATCGAGGTGATCCTCGATGTGGTCTACAACCACACCGCCGAGGGCAATCACATGGGCCCGACGCTCTCGATGCGCGGCATAGACAACGAGGCGTATTACCGCCTCGAAGACTCGGACAAGCGGTACTACACCGACTACACCGGCACCGGCAACAGCATGAACGTCGGCAACCCGCACACGCTGCAGCTGATCATGGACTCGCTGCGCTACTGGGTGCTCGAGATGCACGTCGACGGGTTCCGGTTCGACCTCGCGTCGACTCTGGCGCGCGAGTTCTACGATGTCGACCGGCTGGCCACGTTCTTCGAGCTCGTGCAGCAGGACCCGGTCGTCTCCCAGGTCAAGCTCATCGCCGAGCCGTGGGACATCGGCCCCGGCGGGTATCAGGTCGGCAACTTCCCTCCGCAGTGGACCGAGTGGAACGGCAAGTACCGCGACACCGTCCGCGACTTCTGGCAGGGCGAGCCGCAGGCGCTCGGCGAGTTCGCGTCGAGGCTGACCGGATCGGCCGACCTGTACGAGCACTCGGGACGCCGTCCGGTGGCATCCATCAACTTCGTCACCGCGCACGACGGATTCACGATGCGCGACCTGGTGTCGTACAACGAGAAGCACAACGATGCCAACGGGGAAGACGGCAACGACGGCGAATCCCACAACCGCTCCTGGAACGGGGGAGTGGAGGGTCCGACCGACGACCCCGACATCCTCACGCTGCGCGCACGCCAGCAACGCAACTTCCTCGCGACGCTGATGCTGTCGCAGGGCGTGCCCATGCTGCTGCACGGAGACGAGCTCGGGCGTACGCAGCTCGGCAACAACAACGGCTATGCGCAGGACAACGAGCTGACCTGGATCCACTGGGATCAGGTCGATCAGCCCCTCGTCGAGTTCACGGCGGCCCTCGCGAAGCTCCGCCGCGAACATCCGACGTTCCGCCGCAGCCGGTTCTTCAACGGTCGTCCGGTGCGCCGCGAAGAGGGCCAGCCGGTGCCCGACATCGTGTGGCTCCGCCCCGACGGGACGCAGATGCAACCCGAGGACTGGGAATCCGGCTTCGGCCGGGCTGTCGGAGTGTTCCTCAATGGCGGCGGCATCCGCGAGCGCGATCGTCGCGGTCAGCCGATCGAAGACACGCATTTCCTCGTGCTGTTCAACGCGGGTGACGAGATCCTCGACTTCCACGTCCCCGCCGTCGAGTTCAGCCCCGAGTGGGACGTGCTCGTCGACACCGCGGGGCAGCGTGCCGACGGCGAACCGATCGAGCCGGGCTCGACCGTACGCCTCGAGGGCAAGTCGATGATGGTGCTGTGCGAGCACACCGAGCCGGTGGTGGAGGCCGACCATTCCGTCGCTGCCTCCCTCGCCGCGACGGTGACCGGGGCCATCGACCTCATCCCCGGCCAGGCACCGGCCGCGGAGATGCCGAAGTAGCAGAGGAACGCGCATGACCGACCACGCCTCTTCCACGTATCGACTGCAGATCAGGTCGTCGTTCGACCTGGATGCCGCCGCCGAGGTCGCGGATTACCTTCGCGACCTCGGCGTCGGGTGGGTCTATCTGTCCCCGTTGCTGAAGGCCACCGAGGGGTCGGATCACGGCTATGACGTCGTCGATGCCTCGATGGTCGATCCGGCGCGGGGCGGCGCGGCCGGGCTCGATCGCTTCGCTGCCGCCGCGCGGGCCGCGGGCCTCGGCATCCTGATCGACATCGTCCCCAACCACATGGGCATCGCCGAGCCGGCGCAGAACCCGTGGTGGTGGGATGTGCTCACCTACGGTCGTGGATCGCGCTATGCCGAGGCGTTCGACATCGACTGGGACTTCGGCGGCGGCAAAGTGCGGGTGCCCATCCTCGGGGGCACGCTCGACGAGGCGCTCGGCGACATGACGATCGAGCTGCGGCAGTCGCAGCAGCCCGGACCGGATGCCGAGCAGCCGAGCCCCGGAGTGCTCCGGTACTTCGACCACGTGCTGCCGCTCGCACCCGGTTCGTTCCCGTCCGACGCCGTGCTCGATGACCCGGAGATCATCCGTGCCGTCGTCGACGCGCAGCACTGGGAGCCGATGTTCTGGCGGCGCGAGGCGGCGGAGCTCAACTTCCGTCGCTTCTTCGCCGTGACGACGCTCGCCGGCGTGCGGGTCGAAATTCCGTGGGTGTTCGATGAGACCCACGCGGAGATCATCCGGTGGGTGCGCGAGGGCCTCGCCGACGGACTCCGGGTGGACCACCCCGACGGTCTGCTCGACCCGGGCGGCTATCTCGACCGGCTCGCCGCGGCGACCGGAGGCGTGCCCGTGCTGGTGGAGAAGATCCTCGAGCACAGTGCGACCGAGCACCCCGAGGCGTTGGCGCAGTGGTGGCAGACCGATGGCACCACCGGCTACGACGCGATGGCTGAGATCGACCGCGTGCTCATCGACGCTGCCGGTGAGGCGGGTCTCGATCGGATCGACGCCCGCCTGCGCGACGGCGGTGCCGTGGCCTATCCCGACCTCATCCACACCACGAAGCGCATGATCGCCGACACGATCCAACAATCGGAGATCGCCCGGCTGGTGCGCGAACTGCCTGAGAGCGTTCCGGATGCCGCGGATGCCCTCGCGGAGCTCCTCACCTGCTTTCCGGTCTATCGCTCCTACCTCCCTGCCGGACGCGCGTGGCTCGACGACGCGGCGGCCGAGGCATCCCGTCGTCGCCCCGATCTGGCCGAGGCGATCGACGTCCTCGTGCCGGTGCTCGCCAACCCGTCGCTCGCCGTAGCGCGGCGGTTTCAGCAGACCACCGGCCCCGTCATGGCCAAGGGGGTCGAAGACACCGCGTTCTATCGGTTCACCCGGCTCGGATCCCTCACCGAGGTGGGCGGCGATCCCGGCGTGTTCGCTCTCTCGGTAGAGGGCTTCCACCGTGCGCAGGCTGCGCGCCTGGCGTCGTGGCCGCACGCGATGACCTCGCTCTCGACCCACGACACCAAGCGCGGTGAAGATGTGCGTGCACGCCTCGACGTGCTCGCCGAGATTCCCGGACGCTGGAGTGCTGTGCTCGATGAGCTGCGTGGCATCTCCTCGACCGGCGACGGGCCCTTCGACAACCTACTGTGGCAGGCGATCGTCGGATCGTGGCCCGCGTCGGCCGACCGTTTGCACGCCTATGCCGAGAAGGCATCGCGCGAAGCGGCCGAGTCGACCGGATGGTGGGATCCCGACGCCGCGTTCGAGAAGCGGATGCACGCGACCGTCGATGCCGCGTTCGGCCCGGCACGTGGCGTGGTCGACGCCTTCGTGGCCGAGGTCGAAGGCCCGGGGTGGTCGAACTCGCTGTCGGCCAAGCTGCTGCAGCTCACCGGCCCCGGCATCCCCGACGTCTATCAGGGCTC
>JAHIOK010000117.1 GCA_018895315.1 Actinomycetota bacterium
CGTTGGCTGCCAGGAGTCGATCTCGGGGTACCAGGCGCGGAAGCAACGACTGCGTCGCCGCGAATCCGAACACCGAGAACGCGCCGAACAACAGCAGTGCGACGACCAGCATCCAGACATTCAGCACGCCCAGCAACCACAAGACGGGAACCGCTCCGAGGCAGAGGGCGCGGCCAACACTGGCCCACACCAGTATCGGTTTTCGACGCCAGCGGTCGGTATACACGCCAGCGATGAGCCCGACCAGCGCGTACGGCACGAATTGTGCGGCATTGACGACGCCGACTTCGAACGGCGTTGCCCCCAGCAGCTGCACGACCAGTACCGGCATGGCAACCGCGGTTGCGGATGCCCCGAACGAACTGATCGTTGCAGCCGTCCAGTACCGGGCGAACGATGAGCGCGGTGTTGGTTCAGCCGCGTCGCCCATCAGCTCACAGATCCGTCAGGTTCAGCTCAGCGCCAGACGTCGTCGGCGATCGCCACGACCTCGCGGATCTTCGCCCACTGCTCTTCCTCGGTGAGCACGTTGCCCTCTTCGGTCGAGGCGAAGCCGCACTGCGGGCTGAGTGCCAGCTGCTCGAGCGGAGCGAACGCGGATGCCTCAGCGATGCGTGCCTTGATGGCGTCGGCGTCTTCCAGTTCGCCGCTCTTGGAGGTGATGAGTCCGAGCACGACGGTCTGATCGCCCGCGGGCAGGAAGCGCAGTGGCTCGAACCCGCCCGCGCGCTCGTTGTCGTACTCGAGGAAGAACCCGTCGTAACCGGTGTGACCGAGCAGTTGCTCAGCGACGGGCTCGTAGCCGCCGGATGAGATCCAGGTGGAGCGGAAGTTGCCGCGGCACACGTGGGTGGTGACGACGAGGTCGTCGGGCTTGCCCTCGAGGATGCGGCTCAGCATCGAGGCGTACCGCTCGGCGATGCCGTCGGTGTCGATGCCGCGCTCGCGGGCCTTGGTGAGTTCGACGTCGGAGCAGAGGTAGGCCCACGCGGTGTCGTCGAACTGGAGGTAGCGCGCGCCGGCGTTGTAGAAGGCGGCGACGGCGTCGCGATAGGCGTCGACGAGGTCATCGACGATCGCGTCGCGCCCGTCGTAGTGCGCGTCGATGTGCCCGGGCTCGAGGCGGAAATCCAGCACCGTGGGGGCCGGGATGGTGAACTTCGGCAGTGCGCCGCTGGTGCGCTCCGCGACATCCTTCAGCGCCCGGAAGTGCGCGAGGAACGGATGCGTGTCGCTGAATCCGATGGGGCCCGACACCTGGACGCCGCGCGGCTTGGTCTGCACGCCCTGGAACTGGATGCCGTGATCGAGCTCGACGATGTCGACCCCGTCGAGGGCGTCGAAGAAATCGAAGTGCCACCACGACCGGCGGAACTCGCCATCAGTGGCGAGCTTCAGGCCAGCCTCCGCCTCTTTCGAGACGAGGTCGGCGACGGCGGCATCCTCCACGGCACGGAGGGCGTCCGCGTCGATGGCACCTTCGGCGTGCTGGGCGCGAGCCTGCTTGAGAGCGTCGGGGCGGAGGAAGCTGCCGACGACATCGGCACGGAACGGAGGGTTGCTGGTCACCGTCGCATGTTATCGCGCAGGCTCATGGCTCCGCTGTCGTGCGTCGAAGCATTGCGTTTCGCGCAGCGCGAGCGCCGTCACATCGACACGGAGGGCGCGCCGAACCAGCGGGGGAGATGGCGGAGTAGATCGTGCTGCTCGCCGCCGATCCAGACGACATGGCCGTCGGGGCGCAGGAGAACGGCGGCATCCAGATGGGCTCCGCGATCGATGACATGATCGACGCGATCCGTCCACCCGGCGAGCGAAAGAGCGCCCGTGCGATCGAGCAGCAATCCACGACCCGAGCGCATCCGGTCGTAGAGGTCGCCGCCCGACAGCGGGATGTCTCGGAGGCGCCGACCGAGCACAGTGGGGCCATCCCCGACGTCGTAGCGGATGCCGATGGCGCTGATCCGTTCCGCGATGAACCGTTGCACGTCGTCGAAGGCCATGAGCTCGGCGAGCAGGGTGCGCACGGCCTGCGGACCGGGCTCGGGTGAGAGCAGCGCGCTCTGCGCACGGCTCAGGGTGAGTACGTCGGTGGCGACCGGGCGCCGCTCCGACTCATATGTGTCGAGCAGTCCCTCCGGTGCCCACCCGACGATCTCCGCCGCGAGCTTCCAACCGAGGTTGAACGCGTCCTGGATGCCGAGGTTCAAGCCCTGCCCGCCCACCGGCGGGTGCACGTGGGCCGCGTCACCGGCCAGCAGGATGCGGCCGACCCGGTAAGTGTCGGCGAGTCGGGTGGCGTCACTGAAGCGTGACAGCCAGCGCGGGGAGTGCGCCCCGAAGTCGCTGCCGGCAACAGCACGCAGCTGCGTTCGGAGCTCGTCGAGGGTGGGCGGGACCATCCGATCCTCGGTCACGGCGGCCGCGGGAACGACAGCGCGGAACACCCCGTCACCTGCGGGGCCGATCCCGAACCCTCGCTGTGTCTTGCGCACGGCCTCCGAGATCGCGGCCACCTCCTCCGGAGGTGCGGTGAGTGCGATCTCGGCGAGGATCCACTCGGTCGTGGCCGCATCGCCGGTGAATCCGATCCCGGCCTGCCGGCGCACGAGGCTGCGTCCCCCGTCGCACCCCACGAGCCATCGCGCGCGCAGTCGCGTGTCGTCGACGAGGTCGACGGTCACGGCATCCTCGTCTTGGGTGATCGTTGCCACCTCGGCGCCGCGGCGAATTCGGGCGCCGAGCTCTGTGGCGTGTTCCTCCAGCAGACGATCGGTCACGGGCTGGGCGATGCCGAGGATGTAGTCGTGCGCGGTGTCGAGCTCCACCGGGCTGGGCGGCTCGATTCCGGCGAATCGTCCGGATGCCCCGGGGTAGATCTGTCCTCGGGCCAGAAACCGCTCCAGCAGCCCACGCTGGTCGAGGATCTCGATGCTGCGCGGGTGCAGTCCCAGTGAGCGCACCGCGGCGCTCGGCTCCGCGTCGCGCTCGAGCACGACGACATCTACGCCCTGCAGTCGAAGCTCGGCGGCCAGCATCATTCCCGTCGGCCCGCCGCCGCTGATGATCACATCGTGCATATCGACCCCCATCCATCGGCATTCTGCCCGCAGCAGGGGGCCTTGCGGCAAGCCCCGTACCGGGCGATATCCTGAACACGGCAGGACGTTTCGTGCTTTCGGCGGAGCACCCGCGAGCGTCCGAGCCTCGCGCTACGCTCGTTCGGTGCCCGAACCCGTGATCTCCGCCGCGAACCTGGTCAAGGCCTACAAGATCAAGGGCAAAGACGACTTCGTCGCCGTCGACGGCCTGAGTTTCGAGGTCGCGCCGGGGGAGTCCTTCGGCCTTCTCGGCCCGAACGGCGCCGGCAAATCCACCACGATGAAGATGATCGGTGCGGTGTCGACCCGCACTGCCGGAAGCCTCAGCATCCTGGGACTCGATCCCGACCGGTACGGGCCCGAGATCCGTTCGCGCCTCGGCGTCGTGCCGCAGCAGGACAACCTCGACGGCGAGCTCAACGCCCGCGAGAACCTCTACATCTACGGGCGCTACTTCGGTCTGCCCGGCAGAGTCTGCGCGCAGAAGGCCGATGAGCTGCTCGCGTTCGCCGCGCTCGAAGACAAGGCGAAGAGCAAGGTCGACCAGCTCTCCGGCGGCATGAAGCGGCGCCTCACCATCGCACGGGGGCTCATCAACGATCCGCGCATCCTGCTTCTCGATGAACCCACGACGGGCCTCGATGTCATCGTGCAGGACCAGATCCTGTCCAGGATAAAAGCCATTCACGAAAAATTGGGTAAGGTCATGCTGCTGATTACCCACAACATGGCCGTTGTCGCCGAAAACTGCAACAAGATCGCCGTCATGTACGCAGGAAAAATCATGGAGTACGGTGGAGAGGCC
>JAHIOK010000118.1 GCA_018895315.1 Actinomycetota bacterium
GTGCCGATCGACATCCTGTGCGGCGTCGAAACCTTTCCGATGCTGACGGCTTCTGCCCAGCGTCTCTCCGCGGCCATCCCGCACGCCGCGCTCATCGAGGTGCCCGAGTCGGTCGGGCACCGCCCGGATCCGGTTGCCACGGCGCGGATCGTCGGAGAACGATGGACCTGAGCACGGCGACGTCTTCCCGCCTACTTCTTCACGCCTGCTTCTTCACGAAGGGCAGCAGCACCGCGTTCACTTCTTCGGCGTGGGTCCACAGCATCCCGTGCGGCGCTCCGTCGATCTCGTGGTACTCCGCATCGGGGAGAGCCGCGTGGAACGGACGACCGGTCGCATCGATCGGGAGGATGTTATCGGAGGTGCCGTGGGCGATCAGCACGGGCTTTCCGCTGGCGCCGACGGCCGCGACATCCGCCGTGAAGTCCTCGACCCACGTGGGCACGACGGCATAGGCCGCGATCGGGGCGCTGCCGGTCGCCGTGTTCCAGCTGGCGGTCACGGCCTCCTGCGAGATGCGCGATCCGAGGTTCTCGTCGAGGTTGTAGAAGTCCTTGTAGAACTGCGTGAACCACGCGAATCGGTCGGCCTTCGCGGTCGCCGCGATGCCATCGAAGAGCGACTGGGGCACGCCCTGGGCGAGCATCCCGGGCTCGAGCGAGGCGAGGAACGCGAACTTCGCGACACGGTCGGTGCCGAAGAGCTTCGCGTAGCGTGCGAGCTCGCCCGTGCCCATCGAGAAGCCCACGAGGATGACGTCGCTCAGATCGAGCGTGGTGAGCACGGTGTTCAGGTCACCCGCGAACGTGTCGTAGTCGTAGCCGGTCTCCACCTTCGACGAGCGGCCGAATCCGCGGCGGTCGTACGTGATCACGCGGTACCCGGCGTCGCGGAGGTCACGCGACTGGCGTTCCCAGGACGAGCCGTCGAGCGGGTATCCGTGAATGAGGACGACGGCCTGGCCCGTGCCGTGGTCTTCGTAGTAGAGCTCGATATCGGTCGTGTTCTCCTGGCCGACGGTGATGTAACCCATGATCTCTCCTTCGCGTGGAGACCGGAGAACGATCGTTCTCTGGTCTATGCCTCTAGACTAGAGAACGTTCGTTCTCAGCGCAAGAGCACAGGAGGTGACAGTCGCGTGACCGAAATCGCAACAGCTCACGACCGCATCGTCACCGCAGCCGATCGGCTCTTCTACGGTCGCGGCATCCAGTCGGTGGGAATGGACGCCGTCCGCGCCGAGGCAGGCGTGCCCCTCAAGCGTCTGTATGCCGAGTTCCCGTCGAAGGACGCGCTCGTGGTGGAAGTGCTCCATCACCGCACCGACATCTGGGAGTCCGGCCTCGCCCAGGCCGCGGCCGGTGCGACCACGGTTCGCGAGCGGCTCCTCGCCGTGTACGACTTCCTCGATGCCTGGTTCCGTACCGACGACTTCCGGGGATGCGGGTTCATCAACGCGTTCGGCGAGCTCGGGGGCGTCTCCCCCGCCGTAGCCGACGTCGCGCGTGAGCAGAAGTCGACCTTCCAGCGCTATCTGACCGACCTCGCCGCCGAGCTGGACGCGCCCCCCGCGCTGGCCGATCATCTCGCGCTGCTGGCCGAGGGCGCTCAGACCACGGCAGCCATCAGCGGACGACCGGATGCGGCGGCCCAGGCTCGTGCCGCCGCGGAGATCCTCATCGACGCCGCCCTCGCTCCGCGCGCCTCGGCCTGAGCCCTGCACTCCGGTTCCCCGCGCTCTCGGCCTGCGCCGCCCCGCGCACAATTCCTCCACCGCGCGCACGTCCAGTCCGCCGGGCCGCGCCAATCCGGTCGGCTCGACGCCGCCGCCGAACATTTTGGAGGAGTTGTGCGCGCCGAGGTGCGGCCGTGTTCCGGAGCCGACGGGTCGCGGAACACGAACGGGGCAGGCGGCAGGGTCTTCGGCTCCCGAAATCCGGGCCCCCGAGGCCCCGGTGATGGGCGCTGAGGCGTACCGAACTCCTCAGAACCGCGGCCGCGGGCGCTGTCGAGATACCCAGAGCTTCAGTCCCGACAAGAAACTGAGGAGTTCGGGACGATCGGTCGGTGCAGCAGATCCGATACGTCACTCAGAGCACCGAGCCTCCGCCGGAGGTCGAGGCTCGGCCTCGTCCGGTCAGAGAGCCGAGTCCCAGGCGTCGGTTGCCGCGGCTCTCGCATCACGCAGAGCCTCGGGCGCGGCATCCACGACTTCGCCGGTGCGCTGAAGCGCGTCGAGCACCGGATCAAGTGCTGCGGCACGGCCGTAGTGGTTGACCCGGAAGAACCCGCCGCGCGGACCGGCGAGACCCGGGGCCAGGATGCCTCCCCACGCGCCATGGCCGGTCACGCCCTCCTCGGGCAGCCGCAGCGTCGTCACGATCGGGGCGCGGGCCTCGGGCCGCCGCTGCCACGGTGAGAAACCGAGCACCCCGAAGCCGGCGACCGAGGCGGCGGCGGCCCGGCGATGCCGCCGGTGCACGACGTCGAGGCCTTCGGCATCGAGTCGATCGATCGCAGCGATGAATGCTCGCGAGTCGAGCCACGACGGCAGCCCGGGAATCGCGGCGCGATCGCTGCACAGCCAACCGTCACGCCAATCCAGCAGCGACAGCGACGACGATCGCGGAGCGACCGGGTTCGCCTCAACGAACTCCCACCCGCGTGCCGAGACTCCGACGGCGCTGGGGTTCGGCGGGCCGGCGATGCTCTTCTGCCCGCCGATCGCCACGAAGTCGACGCCCCATTCCGACGCGTGCACCGGCTCGGCGCCGACGGCGGACACCGAGTCGAGCACCGTGATGATGCCGGCCCCTCGCGCGAGTGAGGCGA
>JAHIOK010000119.1 GCA_018895315.1 Actinomycetota bacterium
CTCGAAAGAACCCGATGCCCACGTACGCCTATGCCTGCAAAGAGTGCGGACACCGTTTCGAAGCGGTGCAGTCCTTCTCAGACGCCACTCTGACCGAATGCCCCGAATGCGGGGGGCTGCTGCGTAAGGAGTACGGGTCGATCGGCGTCACGTTCAACGGCTCGGGCTTCTACCGCACCGATTCGCGCCCGGCGGAGAAGAAGAGTTCGGATACCTCGTCCTCGGGCGCGTCCGCTGGTGGGAGCAGTGCATCTTCGACATCATCGAAGCCAGAGAGCAAGCCGTCGACCGCGTCGACCGGTTCGTGACCGGCTGCTGCCGGCAACAGTGAGGATGAGGACATGATCAAAGGCTTCAAAGAGTTCATCATGCGGGGCAATGTCATCGACCTCGCCGTCGCGGTGGTCATTGGCGCCGCCTTCACCGCGGTGGTGAACGCCGTGGTAGCGAGCATCATCACCCCGCTCGTATCGCTCTTCTATGTGCCGGATGCCAGCGGCGCCGCAGGCCCGAAGGTCCAGGGCATCTACGGGCAGGACGTAGTCTTCCCGCTGAACACCCTGATCAGCGCGGTGATCAGCTTCCTCGCCGTCGCCCTCGTCGTCTACTTCGTCTTCGTCGTTCCGATGAACCACTTCAAAGAACGCGCCGCCGCCAAAGCGGGGGTCAACGAGGCCGAAGAGGCCAAGCTGCCGACCGAGGCCGAGCTGCTGATCCAGATCCGCGATCTGCTCGAGAAGCAGACCGGCTCGTCGGTCAGCTCGACTCCCCCCGCTCCGTAACCTCCCTCACCCTCACCCTCACCTCCACTTCGCGAGACGTCGCGGGGGGTGAACCGGGTCAGTAGTGCGGGGGGACGTCTTGGCGCAGGCGCGCGTCGTTCGGGCCGACGTCGGGCTTTCGCGGAGCGGATGCTCCGGCGGCTCCGGATGCCGCGGCATCCTGTGCCGCTGTATCTCGGGCCGCCGCACTTCGAGCGGCGGCATCCCGAGCTGCGTCACCCCGGGTCGCATCGTCGGCAGGAGTCGGCTCGGCCGACGTTCCGGGCGCGGGCGTGAGCTTGGCTCGACGTGCTCCCGGCACCTTCTCGACGCGCTGGCGCTTATCCGTTGACATCGAGCGGCTGGGTGTCGGTCTCGGCGCGCGGTGTCTGCGCCTCGACGCCGAGGAGTGCCGCGATCCGCACCGCGACGTCCGCCGGGTCGCTGTAGAGGTCGAAGGCGTGCACCCGCACGTAGTGCCACCCGAGGCGACGGAGGATCTGCGGTCGCAGGCGGAGCGATTCGCGCAACGACTCACCGGAGGTCTCGGGGTCGCTCTCGGCCACGACCGCCTTGCCACCGTGCTGCGCCACCAACGGCAGGAGCCCGCGGTAATGCACGTCGACCGACACGCCCAAGCGTCGCAGTTCGCGCGCGAGTGCCAGGGTCAGCGGGTCGGCGAGGTCTTCCAGGCGTGCCTCGCGTGCCCGCGCCGCGAGCCCTCCGAGGATTCCCATCAGGGTTGCCGCACCGTGCTCGAGCCGGCCGTCGTCGAAGGCACTCGGGCGGATCGACGACACGATGACCATCGACCGACGGGCACGCGTCATCCCGACCGTGAGCAGCCGCTCGCCGTCGGGGGTCGAGAGGTCTCCGAAGTCGCTGAGGACGCGACCGTGCTTGGTGAGGCCGAAGCCGAGCGAGAAGATCACGCGGTCACGGCTCTCGGCAACTGATTCCTCGAGTGTCAGCACTGCGAACGGCTCAGCGGTGTCGCGCGAGACGAAGTCCGCGACATCCGATCGACCGGCGAATGCCGCACCGACGGCGGCACGCACGCGTTCGGCATGGCGGCGGCTGGCGGTGATGACCATCAGCGACTCGGTGCCGCGGTTGACCGCGTGCTCGACCACCAGGGTGACGACGCGGTTGATCTCGGCTTCGGGGCTTTCCACCGCGCCGGTGATCGGATCGGGTGCTCCGGTGCCGCCTTCGACGTAGTCGACGCTCAGGCTGCCGCGTCCGAGGTACGACCCCGCCCAGGGCAGTGACACGATCTCACCACCGTAGAACGCGTCGTTGACCAGCTCGGCGAGATCCTCGCCGCCGGCCCGGTAGCTGCGGGTGAGCGTCTCGACGGGCAGCAGCTCGGCGAGTCGCTCGAAGACGCTCGTCTCGTCGAACGGCTCGTCGTCGGCGACTTCGTCAGCGGGAAGCTCCGCGGCGATGCGGAACCGCGTCGGCTTCTGCGTCACGGGATCGCCGAACACGACGATCTGACGTCCGCGCCGCACGGCGGGAGCGGCCTCCGCGAGGCAGAGGGCCGCGGCATCCGCGATGATGACGACGTCGAACACGATGTCATCGGGAATGCGGGGCACGTCGTACGGCGACGCAAGCCACACCGGCGCGACCGTGCGCAGCAGGTTCGGCGCGACACGTGCGAGGGCGACGGGCGAATTCGTACCGGTCTTCAGCGCACCCTTCAGCGCACTGGCTTCGGCGGGCTGATCGACGATACCGATGCGCCACTGCGTCGCCAATTGAGCCGCGAGGAGCGGACCGGATGCCGCGGCATGCGCTTCGTCGACGAGCCGGAAGTCGCGCTCCAGGCGGTCGACGACGGAGGTGTTGCCGCCGAGGAGTGCGCGGTCGCTGCGAAGGAGGTGTTCGAGAGCGGACTGCCACCAGGCGAATTCGAGTTCGTCGCCGACACGCTCTTCCGGCACGTGACGCACCGAGAGCTCGGCCAGCAGCGGCTCGAGGCCCATGCGGGCGAGGTCGGCGCGGAGCGTCGCGCGCTCCACCAGATTCTCGAAGTACGCGGACTCGGCGGCGAGGCCCGCCAGCGTGCGCACGAGCTGCGCGATGGGCAGCGATGACAGCCGCGCGGCGCCGGTGCGTCCGAGCACACCGTCGAGTTCGGCGAGTTCGGTGTGCACGCGCTGCCAGGCTGCGGTGACGTCGGCGAGACCCACCGGAACCTCGGGCGCGACGCCCACCTCGACGCAGCGCTGCCACTCGGTGCGCTGCTGCTGGATCTTCACGAGCGACTCGTACATGTCGACCACGTGCACGCCCGGGTGCAAAAGTTCCTCAGTCCCGATCAGGCCGACACCCACCAGATCACCCGCGCCGCCGAGGCCATTCGCGCCGGCGGCTTCTTC
>JAHIOK010000120.1 GCA_018895315.1 Actinomycetota bacterium
CGCCCTGTCCGACGGTCCGCGCGGGTCGCGCCCGATGTACCTCACGCGCGCCGGAGCGGAGATGCATGACCTCATGCTGCCGATCTCGCTCCGCGGGCAGGAGATCGTGCTGTCGCATCTCGCTGCGGAGGACATCACCCGGCTGAACGACCTGCTGCTGGGCATGCTCGAAGAGACCCGTGCGCTGATGACCCTCGAAAGCGAGGCGATGGCCGAGGAGCGGGGAACCGTGTGAGCGCGGTGGCCCTGGTGAGGTTCATCCAGCCGGCCCCGGGTCGACCGCAATCGTGACGGACTTCACACGCAGGTAGGAATCCAGCGCCTCCGGCCCGCTCTCGCGCCCCCACCCAGACGACTTGACCCCGCCGAACGGCACGGCGTGGTCGAGCGCCGACCAGGTGTTGACCCAGATGAGTCCCGCATCGAGGGCGGCCGCGACCCGGTGCGCACGGCTGATGTCCGCGGTCTGCACTCCGGCGGCCAATCCATACGCGGTGCTGTTCGCGAGCGCGATGGCTTCGGATTCGTCGTCGAAGGGCTGCACGGTGAGGACCGGCCCGAAGATCTCCTCCTGCACGGCCTCAGCCATATTGGGGAGGTCGGCGACGACGGTGGGCGGGTAGTAGAAGCCGCCGTCGAGGTCGAGCCGTGTTCCCCCGGCGACGACCCGGCCACCGGCGGCGACGGCGCCATCGACCATCGCCTCGACGCGATCGCGTTGAGCGGCGCTCACGAGCGGGCCCACGACCGTGCCTGCATCGGAGGGGCGCCCGACCGGGACGTGTCCGACGGCACCGGCGAGGAGGTCGACGAGCGTCGAATAGATAGGACGTTCGACGATCAGTCGAGTGCCCGCCATACAGAACTGACCGGTGTTGTAAACGAACGAACCGATGACGGTGTCGACGACCTTGGCGAGGTCGGCGTCGGCGAAGACGATGTTCGCGCCGTTTCCCCCCAGTTCCACCATGACGGGTTTGAGGCACTCACCTGCCGTGCGCGCGACGATCCGGCCGATCGTGGTCGAGCCGGTGAAGGCCACCATGTCCACGCCAGGGTGACGCACGAGGGCATCGCCGAGCTCGGCACCAGCACCGGGCAGCACGTTGAGCACTCCCGCGGGGAGGCCCGCTTCGGCGAGGATCTCGGCCAGAAGGAGAGCGGAGAGCGGGGTCTGGGGCGCCGGCTTGTGGATGACCGCATTGCCGGCGGCGAGCGCGGGGGCGATCTTCGACGCGGCGAGGATGAGGGGGAAGTTGAACGGGCTGATCGCCGCGATGACACCGCGCGGCTCGCGGCGCGTGAAGGCGAAGGTCTGACCCGCCGTCTCGCGTACCGCGCCGTCGATGTGCGGTGCGAGGGTCGCGTAGTACTCGAACTGGTCGATCGCTCCCGGAACGTCGATGGCGCGAGCGAGCGAGATCGGCTTGCCACCGTCGAGGCTCTCGGCCTGCGCGAGCTGCTCGGTGCGCTCCCGCATCAGTTCGACGGCGCGCAGGAGAATCCGGGAGCGCTCGCGGCCCGTCATCCGCCCCCACGGCCCTCGTCGTGCATCTTGCGCAGCGGCGACGGCGGCATCGACATCGACGACGCTCGCGGAGGCCACGGAGGCGATCACGGATGCCGTGGCGGGGTCGATCACGTCCATGCGGCCACCGTCGGCGGCTGCTGTCCACCGTCCGCCGATGAACAGTTCGGCCGGCCACGTGTGGGGTGCAGCACTCACAATGGAGCTCATCTGATCCTCCTCGTCGAGAGATCGGGCATCGCGGCGTCGCGACTGGTTTCAGTTTACCTGTGATACGACATGCAGTTCAATGGCCACTCCCGCCCGGCGGCGAGGTGGTCGACGCGCTCAGATCTCGAGGATGAGGCGGTCGCCCTTGCATCGCGAGACGCAGATCATCATGACCTCGGACTCCTCGCGCTCACGGGCATTGAGCACCGCGTCTCGATGATCGGGTACTCCGCCGAGAACGAACGTCTCGCATGTACCGCACGTCCCCCCGCGGCACGACGACGGCGCCGACACCCCGGCTGCGACGACCCGGTCGAGAATCGATTCGCCCGGGAGGACGGTGATCGTCTTGCCGGTCAGCGAGAGTTCGACCTCGAAGGGGTGATCGGACTCCGAGTCCACGACGGCATCGTTGACGAATCGCTCCACCCGCAGCAGAACGCCGGCCTCCGCGCAGAGCACCTCGAGCTCGTCGAGCAGCCGCGACGGACCGCAGGCGTACATGTCGGCGCCGGCAGCATCGCTGACGATCGCCGGCAACGCCATGCGCTCCCCCGCCGCGCTCGCGTACACGCGCACACGCTCGCCGTACTTCTCCAGCTCGGCACCAAAAGCCATGGTGCCGGGCTCTCGACCGGCATAGTGCAGCGACCAGTCGGCGCCGGCAGCCTCGGCCGCGGCGACCATCGGCAGGAGCGGGGTGATGCCGATGCCTCCGGCGATGAAGACCATCCGTGCGCTCGGCGCGAAGCCGAACACCGCTCGGGGGGCGGAGACCCGCACGAGCTGACCGGCACGCACCCGCTCGTGGATGCTGCGGCTTCCCCCTTCCCCGTCGAGCTCGAGCAGGACGGCGATGCGGTACTGCGATCGATCGGCCGGGTCTCCGCACAGCGAGTACTGCCGCACGAGTGCCACCTCGCCGGGGCGATCGATGTGCACGTCGATGTGCGCCCCCGGCATCCATTCGGGCAACTCGGCGCCCTGGGGATCGACGAGCACGAGCCCCGCGATCCCGTCGGCCTCGTCGATGCGGCGGGCGACCTGCAGCGTCAGCATCCGAGTGTCCTCGCGAGTACCTCGAACTGCAGCGCGATCGCCCGCGCTCCCGGGTCGGGCACGCCGAGCGCGCGGTCGCCGACGTAGCTGCTGCGCCCGAGGGTGGGGCGCAGAGCCGCGGTCGCGTCGGCGCCGCGCGCGGCCGCGACGGCGGCGGCGGCCACATCGACGGCTGCTCGGGTCAGCGCGTCGGACGCGGGCTGGAGAGCATCGACCATCGTGCTGTCACCCGGAGCCGCCCCGCCCACGCTGCGCACGCGCGCCACGCCGGCGGCGAACGCCTCGGCCCAACGATCGGGTGAGGGTGCTCTCCGTTGCCCCTGCAGCGCCTCAGACATCGCCAGCAGCAGGATGCTGTAGAGCGGCCCGGATGTGCCGCCGACCTCGCGGCGCACGAGCTGCGACACGGCGACCAGCGCCGAAGCGGCATCGGAAGCGCGGCGAAGCGTGTCGCCCGCCGCAAGGATCGCCGCCGCCCCGCGGGCGAGGTTGATGCCGAGATCTCCATCACCGACCTCGCGGTCCAGCGTTGTGAGCTCGGGCTCGGCCGCTTCGAGCGCCCGAGCGATCTCGTCGATCACGTCGATCATCCGCCCGACCTCGGGCCCGCCCTCCGCATCACCCTCCGCGACCGGCACGGGATGCGGCGCCGGCACCTCGGTAGCGCGCCCGGCATCGAAGGGGGCCGTCCATGCGGGGAATGCCAGGGTGCGAGCCGGAGCAGACAGGAGCGCCACGGATTCGTCATCCACCCGCGCGACCGTGACGGAAGCGCCCGGCATCTCGAGCGACGTCAAGAACGGCGCCGCCCAGGTCAGGCGCACCACCATCCCCCTGCGTGCCAGCTCGGCGAGCACGTCGCCGTGCAGTATTCGCAGCTCGAGATCCGGCGTGGAGCCCAGCGAATTGACCAGGACGACGACCTCGTCACCCGCGACGAGACCGCGGTCGTCGACGACCGCGCCGACGAGTCGTTGCGCGATCTCGCGGCTGGCGACGATCGTCCCGCGCTCACTGCCGGCTTCACCGTGGATGCCGAGGCCCCATTCGACCTCGTCGGGCCCGAGCCGGAACGACGCTTCGGCAGCTCCCGGCACGACACACGCGCCGAGCGCGACACCCATGGTCGCGGCTCCCTCGAGGAACGCGCGGGTGATCGCGGCAACCTGGTCCAGGCTCTGTCCCGCCTCGGCAGCGGCGCCGGCGATCTTGTGGGCGAGAACCGTTGCGGTGAGCCCTCGCCGCCCGGCGCGGGACACATCGCCGAGGGCTGCATCGTCGGCGACGACGACCGTTTCGACCCGGATCCCGTCGGCACGGGCCATCTCGGCGGCAAGGCCGAAGTTCAGGCGATCACCGGTGTAGTTCTTGACGATGAGCACCACCCCCGCCGCCGTCGCGACGGAATGGATCGCGGCATAGACGGCGTCGACGGACGGCGACGTGAAGACGGGGCCGAGAACGGCGGCATCCAGCATCCCCTCTCCGACATACCCGGCATGCGCCGGTTCGTGCCCCGACCCACCGCCGGTGACGAGGGCAACGCGATCGTCGCTCTTTCGGGTCGATGCCGAACGCACGACGATGGGCCATCCGGTGACGCGGGAGAGATGGCCCGTGCCGCCGACGAGGCCCGCGATGTAGTCCTCGATGACGGTCGACGGGGAGTTCAGGATCTTCTTCATGTCAGACCACCTCGACGCGCGCGGGCAGTGATTCGAAGCCGCGCAGCCAGTTGTTGACGATCCTGACCGGCTCTCCGGCAGGCGCAATCGTTCGCACGCGCCGGGCGAGGGCGGAGAGCAGGCAGGTGGCCTCCATCCGGGCCATCATCTGCCCCACGCAGCCGTGGATGCCGGTCCCGAAGGCGAGATGCCCGGTGGCATCCCGCTCGAGGTCGTAGACATCGGGGTTCTCCCACCGCCGCGGGTCGCGGTTCGCTGCGGCGAGATCCATCACGACCTTCTCGCCCTCCTGCAGCGCGACGCCGCCGAGAACGCACGGCCGCGACGTCGTGCGCGCAATGAACGGACTGGGAGCATTCCACCGCAGGCCCTCTTCGAACGCCCGACGGGCAAGGGACGGGTCGTCATGCAGCGCAGCCCACGCATCGGGCTGCGAGATCAGCGCGAGGAACGTGTGCTGGATGCCGAAAATCGTCGTATCGACGCCGGCCGAGAGGAAGGTGCGCACGAGCATCGCGGCGTCATCGTGCGAGATCGTCGCCTCGTCGGCGAACTCGTAGATCGTCTGCCCGAGGCCACCGGGACGCAGCGACTCGCGCCGCATCTGCCAGTTCACCCACGTGGCCGCTTCCTCGGCCGCCGCCTGCGCGCGATGGAAGTGCTCGTTGCGCGGGCCCTGTGCCTGAAAGTTGAGATTCGAGTACGGCAGGAGGTGCTGGCGTCCCTCGGGGTCGATGCCGAGGGCATCGGGCAGTACCTGCAATGGGTACGCAACGGCGAGCTGCGGGGCGAGGTCGATCTCGGGGCCGTCCGCGAGCACGCGGTCGACGAGTTCATCGGCGCGCTGCTGGAACTCCTCCGTCACCCGCCGCACGACGCGCGGGCTGAGTACCGACGTCATCACGCGGCGGTAGGTGCCGTGCGAGGGCGGATCGTTCTCGAGGATGACGCTGGGTTTGCGCCAGTTCTCGGTGCGCTTGGTGTTGGTGAGCCCGGTTCCCGCCGACGACTCGAACGTCTCGTAGTCGCGGAACACCTGATCGATGACGTCATGCCTGCCGGTGAACCACACGCCGTGCGCGGGAATCCACACGAGCTCGGCCGTCTCGCGGATCAGGGTGTCGATCGGCAGTGGATCGAGGAGGCTCTCCGTGGAGAAGGGGTCGATTTCGAGAACCGGGGCGTCCTCGCGCACGGCCGCATCGCTCATGGTGACTCCATTGTTCGCCGGGGCACGTCGCGCGTGCCGGATGTCACGTTCAGGTTATATATAAACCACTTCATCGACAAGAGGAAGCTGGCTAGACTGCCGGCGATGGCCGCTCCCCGCATTCCGCTCCCCGATTCGGCCGTCGCGCAGGCGGTCGAGCAGGGACTGGTGACCGAGCGCCTCGCGCACACGATCGATCGCGACTCGTTCTCGCCCGCGCTGCTGGGCCTGCTCAACAACGTGCTGGTGTGGGGCGGATCCCGCGTCTTCACCGCTCTCTACGGGGTCGGCACCAACGAGTGGAGAGTCATCAGCGCCCTCGGCAATCACCCGGGCGCCACTGCCCGCGACCTCTGCGAAATCCTCGGCATCAACAAGTCGATCGCATCGAAAAGCGTCGGCGTGCTCGTGGCGGCGGGATACGTCGGCCAAGCGGACGGACGGCGAGGGTCACGGCACCTGTTCCTCACCGAGACCGGAGCGGCCATGCACGACGAACTCATGCCGGTCGCGGTGCGCCGAACGGACATCCTCGAGGGCCGCCTGTCCACGTCGGAGGTGACCGAGCTTCATCGGCTTCTGGCGAAGATGCTCGAATCAGCCGGTGACCTCCAGAAGTATGAACGGGATCTGCTCGCGGCGGGCGCCGATCACTCTTCGCGCACGAAGAGCGATCCGAACGGCGCACCGGGCAGGTAGCTGTAGAGGAAGAGGATGTCGGCCTCCGCCGCCAATCTCGTCTCGATGGCACCGTCCGCACCGGGCTGCAGCAGCACCAGGGGCCGAGCGTCGAGCTCGCCGAGCGGGTCGTCGATCCACAGCGTGTCGGCGGTCAGTACGACCCCGCGCAACGCGAGATTCAGCGCTCCCCCGTGGCCGCTGAGCTCGATCGCTCCCGAGGCCTGCAGCGCACCATCGGATCTCTCGACGGCGGGAAGGAGCACCGCTTCGCCCCGGAACTCCGCGCCCCCCTCCGCGCGCACGGCGAAGTCGGGCATGCGCTGCAGATAGGCCAGCAGCGAGGGGCGCACGTGCCATTCGAGCACCACGTGCCGGCCCATGGTCGCAGTAGTCGCCACATCGACCTCCTCGTCGCGGTCGACGACGACCGCGACGAGACACTAGCATGGCCCCAGTTGACAGATAAACTGAAACTGCTCACCGCATCACGAAGGAGTGAGAACACGTGGAATACCGATTCCTGGGCAACAGCGGCTTCAAGATCTCGGAGATCACCTACGGCAACTGGATCACTCACGGCTCGCAGGTCGAGAACGA
>JAHIOK010000121.1 GCA_018895315.1 Actinomycetota bacterium
CGCCGCCCATGACGCGAAGGTCTCGACATCGTCGTGATGCATCACGTGCTGGTAGCGGTCGGTGACCATCGCGCCCCGCTTGTTCCACCGGCGACGCCCGATGATGTGGACGGTGTCGGCGAGGAAGGCGTTGGCGCTGCGCACGATAGACCCGATATTCATGTCGTGCTGCCAGTTCTCGATGGCGACATGGAACGGATGCCGGCGTTCATCGAGGTCGGCGACGATCGCGTCCATGCGCCAGTAGCGGTAGCGGTCGATGACGTTGCGCCGGTCGCCGGCCGCGAGCATCTCGCGGTCATAATGCGGGTGGTCGGGCCACGCGTCGGGCCCACCCGGCCAGGGGCCGACGCCATGCGTCGGGTGTTCGGAGTGGCGTTCCTCGTGGTCCGAGGCGTCGGGGCGCTCATCGGTCACGGCCTCAGGTTATCGAGACTGAGCAGGAGATAGCGACAGCGGGATAATTCGGCACACCGAAAAACCACTAAGGTTTCGGTATGCCGAAATCTACGACGACCCGTGCCGCCTGGCTGATCGGGCCGGCGCTGGTCGCGGGTGTGGCGTACCTCGACCCGGGCAACGTCGCCAGCAACATGACCGCGGGCGCCCGCTACGGCTACCTGCTGGTGTGGGTCGTCGTGCTCGCGAACCTCATGGCGTGGCTCATCCAGTACCTGTCGGCAAAGCTCGGAATCGTCACGGGCCAGAGTCTGCCCGAGGCCCTGGGCAAACGCATCCGTCGCAATGGCGTGCGTCGGGCGTACTGGCTGCAGGCCGAGCTCGTGGCCATGGCGACCGACATCGCCGAGGTGATCGGCGGCGCGGTCGCCCTCAACCTCCTGTTCGGCATCCCGCTCGTCTGGGGTGGGCTGATCACGGGGCTCGTGTCGCTCGGGCTGCTCATCGTGCAGAGCCGACGCGGACCGCGAACGTTCGAGTTCGTGGTGATCGGACTCGTCGCGATCATCGGCATCGGGTTCGCGTTCGGGGTGTTCGTCGCTCCGCCCGACGGAGCCGGCGTGATCGGCGGCCTCGTGCCGCGATTCGCCGACTCCGGATCGGTGCTGCTGGCCGCATCCATCCTCGGCGCCACGATCATGCCGCACGCGATCTATGCGCACTCCGCCTTGGCCCGCGACCGCTTCGCGCCGCCCCGCGAGTCGCAGGGCGGATCGCTCGAAGAACTGCGCGGCATGCCGACCTCGCGCCTGCTGCGCGCGACCCGCTGGGACGTCTCGATCGCGATGGCGATCGCCGGAACCGTCAACCTCTGCATCCTGCTGCTGGCCGCCGCGAACCTGTCGGGCATCCCCGGCACAGACTCCCTCGAAGGCGCCTACGCCGCCCTCCGCGACGGTATCGGCCCGGTGGTCGCGACCCTCTTCGCCGTCGGACTACTCGCGAGCGGGCTCGCCTCGACCTCGGTCGGCGCCTACGCCGGCGCCGAGATCATGCAGGGTCTGCTCCGCATGCGGGTGCCGCTCGCCGCCCGCCGGCTTGTGACACTGATTCCGGCGCTCGTGATCCTCGGCGCCGGTGTCGACCCGACGCTCGCGTTGATCCTCAGCCAAGTGGTGCTGTCGTTCGGCATACCGTTCGCTCTCATCCCTCTGATCGCGCTGACGGCGCGCGCCGATGTGCTGGGCGCCTTCCGCAACCGGTTGATCACGACGATCCTGGGAGTCGCAGCATCCGTGTTCCTCGTCGCGCTGAACGCGACGCTCCTCTGGCTCATCCTCGGCGGCGGGTAGCCTTGAGCGGTGGCTTCCCCCGTCGTCGACGATTACCTGAAGACGATCTACCACCACACCGAGTGGCAGGACGATCGCATCACTCCGTCGCAGCTTGCGCTCGTGCTCGGGCTGGCGCCGTCATCGGTGACCGAGATGGTGCAGAAGCTCGCGGCGCAGGGCCTGGTCACACACCGTCCCTACGGCCCCATCGCACTCTCGGCCGAGGGTGAGAAGCGCGCGGCTGCGATCATCCGGCGGCACCGACTGGTCGAGACCTGGCTGGTCAGCGAGTTCGGCTACGCCTGGGACGAAGTGCACGATGAAGCCGACGTGCTCGAGCACGCGATCAGCGACCGGCTGCTCGCACTCATCGACGAGCGCCTCGGTTCGCCCCGGTTCGACCCGCACGGCGACGCGATTCCGGATGCCGCGGGCCACGTGCACCGCGAGCTCTTCGTGCTGCTCGCCGATGCGCGTCTCGGCCACACCGGGCGCGTGCTGCGGGTGAGCGACCGCGACCCCGCACTGCTACGCGAGCTCGACCGCCTCGGCATCACGGTGGGTAACCCACTCACCGTCACGAGCGCCGACACCGTGGCCCTCGGGGGTGCCGGTGCGGTACCCCTCCCCGAGGGCGCTGCGACCGCCGTGTGGCTCGAAGCCTGACCCCGCAGCGCACCGCGACTCAGCGCCGGCCGGCGCGGGCGGCCTTCTCCCAGGGCCAGCGGACACCGGTGGCGCGCTCGCACACGTCCCAGAGGCGCTCGGCGATCTCGGGGTCTTCGGCGATCTTCGACGGC
>JAHIOK010000122.1 GCA_018895315.1 Actinomycetota bacterium
AGACGGGCACGGTCGGCGCGTGTTCTATCGCGTCCGGACGGACCCGGTCAACGCCCATCCCCTCTGCGGTCCCTTCGCCCTGTGCGCGACGGCACATCGTGGCCGCAATCTACCTGAGCCGGTGAGACACGCGATCATGCCGATTGATGCCGAGCGCACGGGCTAGAGCCGAGTGCACGGGTTTCCCGCGCGGGTAACCCGTGCACTCGGCGCGAAGCCGTGCAGTCGGCGCGCCGAGGTCGGGCGGGAAGAGTTGTGCTCGCGAGGGCGCATCGAGCCCGACCCAAGACCGCACCGCGGCCGATGGCGCCCTGCAGTACGCTCGCCGATGTGTGCACCCGCATCTTCTGGAATGACAACCCGATGGCAAAGACCGTCACGCGTTGCATGGACTGGTCCGTCAGCGATGAGCCCGAGCTGTGGTTCATTCCTCGTGGAACCTTCCGCCACGGCGGGGTCGACGCCGACGCGCACACCTGGACGTCGTCCCACGCGAGCCTCGTGACCAGCATGTGGGGGCTCGGCACGGTCGATGGACTCAACGATGCGGGGCTGGCAGCCCACGCGCTCTACCTCGATCCGGAGGACGTCGCCTTCCCTCCCGCCGACGAGCGCCCTGCGGTCACGCACGCCATGTGGGTGCAGTACCTGCTCGACAACTACTCCACCGTCGCTGAGGCCATCGCCGACATCGACCGGGTGCGCATCTCGGCTCCGCTGTTCCGCGGCCTGGAGATGGGCGTGCACATCGCCCTCGAGGACGCCTCGGGGGACTCCGCCATCATCGAACCGATCGGCGGAGAGCTCGTCGTCCACCACGGGCATGAATTCACCGTCATGGCCAACTCCCCGACCCTCGACCAGCAGCTCGAGAACCTGGAACGGTACCGGCCCTTCGGCGGCGAGCTGCCCCCGCCCGGAGACATCACCTCGTCCGACCGGTTCGTGCGCGCCTCGTATTTTCTGCACTACCTTCCGCAGCCCGAGAACGTCGAAGAAGCCGTTGCCGGGGTCTTCCAGCTGATCGAGAACGTCTCGGTCCCCTATGGGGCGCCTTACTCCACCGGCGACGTCTATCCCACCTGGTGGCGGGCAGGTGCCGACTTGACGAACCGGGTCTACTACTTCCGTTCCACCCGCAGCCCGAACACGATCTGGATCGTCCTCGACGATCTCGCCGACGTCACAGAGGTGCGGAGCCTCAACCCCCGTGAGCTGACCCTCGTGGGCGACCAAACGGCTCACCTGGCGCCGTCGGCACTGCTCTACTGATCAACCTCAGGCGGACAGATACTCCGCCAGCGAGATCGGCTCGACGCCGGTGATATCCGCGACATCCGAACTGACATGCGCCATCGCCCCGGAAGCGATAGAGGTGTACGTCGACACCCAGGCATCCACCTGCCAGTCGGGCGCCTTCCACTTCTTGCGCGACTCATAGGCCTCAGCCACCGTCTCGTCGTAGAACGTGACGGGCCGCCCGAGGGCATCACTCACAACCCGTGCCACATCCGCGAACGACAGCGCTTCCGGCCCGGTCAGGTCGTAGGTGCGACCGGCGTGGGCACCGGGATCCTGCAGCACGGCGACGGCCGTGCGCGCGACATCCACCCGGGCCACTGCCGCACACCGTCCGTCTCCGGCCGGACCGCGGATCACCCAGTCCTCCCCGGCGAGCGCGCCGAGAAAGTCGAGGTAGAAGTTATCGCGAAGGAACGTCCACCGCATGCCGGAGTCCTTCACATACTCCTCGGTCGCGAAATGGTCGCGCGCGAGCGTGAACACGGCATCGGGGGCTGCCCCCACGAACGACGTGTACACGACGTGCCCCACTCCGGCTCGGCGAGCAGCGTCGATGAACGTGCGATGCTGCGCGAGCCGGTCGACGCTCTCGGATGCCGACACCATGAAGACCGTCTCGACTCCGGCGAGCGCCACTTCCGCGGCGGCGCCGTCGGAGTACGAGAACGAGTGCACGACGGCGCCCTCCCACTCCGGCGCCTTCGCGGGCGTGCGCACCAGCAGACGCTGGGGCACGCCGGCGTCGGAGAGCATCCGGGCGACGTGTCCGCCGAGCACTCCGGTCGAACCCGTCACAGCAAGAGTGTTCATCGGGGGAGCCTTTCGAGGGCCAACAAGAGGATCAGGGGGACTCAGGCCACAGCATCCGACAGCGCGTCGAACTCCGCGTCGGTGAGTTCGATCGTCGCGCCGACGAGGTTGTCTTCGAGGTGCGCGACGCTCGATGTGCCGGGGATCGGCAGCATCACCGGCGAGCGCTTCAGCAGCCACGCGAGCGCGAGCTGAGACGGCGTCGCTTCGTGCTCGGCAGCCAGGCGGGTCAGCGGGCTGTCCTGGCCGGTCAGCTTGCCCGTGGCGAGCGGGAACCAGGGGATGAATCCGATGCCCTGCTCGGTCGACCAGTCGAGCAGCTCTTCGGCCGAACGGTTCGCGAGGTTGTAGAGGTTCTGCACCGACACGATCGTCGCGACCTGCTGCGCAGCCTCCACGTCGGCGACGCTGACCTCGCTGAGTCCGATGTGACGGATCTTGCCCTCGTCCTGCATCTGCTTGAGCTCGCCGACCTGATCCTCCAGTGGCACCTCCGGGTCGATGCGGTGCAACTGGAACAGGTCGATGCGCTCGAGTCCGAGCCGGCGCAGGCTCAGCTCGGCCTGCTGGCGCAGATAGGCGGGGCGGCCGACGGGCGTCCAGATGCCCGGGCCCTGACGGGTCAGTCCGGCTTTCGTCGCGATCACGACATCGTCGCCATATGGATGCAGCGCTTCGCGCAAGAGGTTCTCGGCGACCTCGGGGCCGTAACTGTCTGCGGTGTCGAAGAAGTTGACGCCGAGCTCGACAGCGCGGCGCAGCACGCGGATGGCGCCGTCGTGGTCACGCGACTCGCCCCACACGCCCTCGCCGGGCAGTTGCATCGTGCCGTAGCCGAGGCGGTTGATCTCAAGATCTCCACCGAGGAGGAACGTGCCAGAGGATGCCGCGGGGCGGTCGATTGCAATGGTCATGTCAGATGCGACACCCGGCGAGCCCTCGTTATTCCGCGACCCCGGCGATATACCGTGCGAGGCCGACATACACGGTGTTCGACGACACCCCACCGGTAAGGGGATTGTCGAAGTCGACCACGTGCGCCGCGCACGCGTCGAAGACCTGCTCGAGATCGGCCATGAACGCGGCATCGGGCGGGTCGTCCGACCACAGCGCGAACACTCCGCCCTCGGCCAGATGCCGGGCCAGAGATGTGAGACCTGCCACCGTATACAGATCGGCGTGGCTCGGATCCAGCTGATGACGCGGTGAGTGATCGACATCGAGCAGGATCACGTCGCAGGGCTCGCCCCTCGGCGCCGCACGCACTACGGCGAAGAAGTCGTCGCGCGTGAGGGTCGTGCGCGGATCGCGCACGAGTTCGGCCGACACGGGCAGCAGTTCACGCTCGTGCCAGCCGATCATCGCGGGGAGCGCGTCGATCACGGTGAGCGCGCCTACCCGGGGGTCGCGGAGCGCCGCGACGGCTGTGTAGCCGAGACCCAAACCACCCACCAGCACCGCGAGGTCATCCCCCGACGCCGCGGCCAGCCCGAGCGTCGCGAGCGCCTCCTCGGCGACCGTGAACAGACTCGACATGAGGTACTCGTCGCCGAGCTTCACTTCGAAGATCTCCGCGGCGACCGCCGGTTCGAAGCGCCGCCGCAGGGTGAGATCCCCCATCGAGGTCGGCTGCCAGTCGAGCTCTTCGAACCGCGCGATCACCACGACCTATACCGTCGCGTCGCGCTTGGGCAGCACCCAGCCCGGGCGCACGAAGTGGCAGGTGTAACCGTGCGGGATGCGCAGCAGGTAGTCCTGGTGCTCGGGCTCGGCCTCCCAGAACGGGCCGGCGGGCTCGATCGTGGTGACCGCCTTGCGGGGCCAGAGGCCCGAGGCATCCACGTCGGCGATCGTGTCGCGAGCGACCTGCTCCTGCTCGGGCGTGAGCGGGAAGATCGCCGAGCGGTAGCTCGTGCCGACGTCGTTGCCCTGCCGGTTCAGCGTCGACGGGTCGTGGATCTGGAAGAAGAACGCCAGGATGTCGCGATACGTCGTCTTCGTCGG
>JAHIOK010000123.1 GCA_018895315.1 Actinomycetota bacterium
TCGGCCGTGAGGAGTCTCGCGACGTCATCGACGTCGGTCCTCAGGCCGACTCCGGGGTTCAGTGTGTGCACCATTGTCATCACTCCGCTCTCACGATCCGCCCTCGTGAGGCTTCTCGCGTTCGGTTGCCGGCCTCGTCGCCGACGTGCCCGACTGTACGTCGATGTCGCACCTAGCTCAAGCATCCCCGACGGGGTTGAGCATGTTGCCAAATCGGACGCGTCGAGTCCTGCTAATGTTTCGCACTATGGGAAATCTCGATCACGTCGATCTCGAGTTGCTGGCTGTGCTGGCCAAGGACCCCCGGGCGACGGTCGTCGCACTGGCGGACCGCCTCGGATTGTCACGGAACACCGTCCAGGCGCGGATGACGAAGCTCGACCGTTCCGGAGTCTTCCTGTCGTACGAGAGGGCGCTGTCGTCGAAGGCTCTCGGCTTTCCGATCGAGGCGTTCATCAATGTCATGGTGCGCCAGGCCGAGCTGCCGCACATCACGTCCGAGCTCGCCCGCGTTCCCGAGGTCGTGCAGGCGCACGGGTTGAGCGGTCAGGTCGATCTGCTCGTGCGGGTCGCCTGCCGCGACACCCAGCATCTGTTCGACACGGATGCGCGCATCCTCGCGATCGAGGGAGTCGAGCGCACCGAGACCTCACTCGCCATGGGCGAGGTCATCGGCTATCGGGTCGCGCCGCTCATGGCGCTGGCACGACGGGAAGCGTAGCCGCCTCACCGCGCGGGTTCCCCGCGGACGCGGCATCCAGGCGCACCAGAACGACACCGACGAGAATCAGCCCCCCGCCGACGATTTGCACCGCAGTGGGCGCTTCTCCGAGCAGCAGCCACGAGAATCCCAGGGCGAAGAGCACTTCCGAGAGTCCGACAAACGACGCGATCCTCGATCCGACGCGCGGCACCGCCATGACACCGAACGCGTATCCCAGCGTCGTCGCGATGGCGGCAACCCAGAGGACCGGCACGAACCATTCCAGCTCGACGCCGCCGAGCAGGACTGTCACATCGGGGGCTGCGAACGGCAGGATCCCGGTCGCGATGAGCGCCGTCATCAGCAGCGCGCCGGTCAGCAGGCCGCCCGAAGCCAGAGCCAACGGCGGGAGTTCGTCACCCGCGCGCGCCGAGATCAGGAAGTAGCCGGCCACGCAGACGGCAGCGGCGAGCGCGAACAGCGTACCGAGCAGATCGAACTGCGCGCCCGCGATGTCGACCACCAGTGCCAGCCCCAGCACGGCGGTCGCCGACCCGGCGAGTACCAGACGCGACGGCGCGCGCCGGGTGCGCACCCAGGCGAGTGCGACGAGCAGGATGGGTGCGAGGTACTGGATGAGCAGCGCGACGGCCACCGGCATGCGCTGCATGGCAGAGAAGAAGAAGAGCTGACATCCCGCGACGCCAGTCAATCCGAAGCCGACGATGAGTGCACCGTGTCGACGCAGGAAGCCACGCTCTCGACGGACTGCGCGCACGAGCGCAGGCGAGAGGATCAGGCCGGCGACCCCCATGCGCACGAGAAGCGCGGCTCCGAGCGACCAGCCCGCCTCCAGCAGAGGCTTCATGAACGGCCCCGATGACGAGAACGCCAGCGCGGAGGCGACCGCCAGCACCAGGCCCGATGTGCGCACACGCGGGTGCTCCTCGAGTGCCCGCAGGGCACGTGGGGGCGAAACGGTCATCGATACGTCCGATTGTCATGGGTAAAATTCACTTACACTGGTGACAGTATCGACACCAACGTCAGGAGTCAATGTGGTTTTCATCCATGACACGACGATGGCGCTGGCTGCGACCGTCGACCTTGTGAACACGCTTCCCGACACCGACGACAACGGCGTCGACCGCCTCCCCCACATCGACGACCTCAACGCCTACCTCGAGGACCATCCGTTCACCGGCAGGGTGGTGCGCGACGACGGCGAGTTGCGAGCTGTGCGCGACATCCGCGCCCGGCTCCACGCGCTCTGGCTCGTCGATCGTGTGGGCGCGGTGCCCCTTGTGAACGACATGCTGCGCGACGGTGGCGCGCTCCCCCGGCTCGTCATCCACGATGGCTACGACTGGCACGTTCATGCGACGTCGGAGACGGCACCTTTGGCCACGCGCATCCTCGTAGAAGCGGCGATGGCCTTCGTCGATGTCATCCGGGCCGACGAGTACGACCGCGTGCGGGTGTGTGCGGCGGACGACTGCCGATCGGTCTACATCGACTATTCGAAGAACGGCTCCAAGCGCTACTGCGATACCGGAAACTGCGGAAACCGGATGAACGTCAACGCGTATCGGCGTCGGAAGGCGCGAGAAAGCTCCTGATCGCGTCGGCCGCGATGCCGGGGGTCTCGTAGTGGATGAGGTGTCCGACATCCGCGATCTCGACGAGTGTGGCGTCGGGGAACAGCGTCGCGAGGTATCGCTCGGCCTCGATCGGGGTGATGTCATCCCGCTGGGCCGCGATCAGCAGCGTGGGCTGCGTGATCAGGGGCGCGAAGGCGCGTACGTCGTGGGAGACCGACGCCACGAACGCGTCGTGCAGCACGTCTCGATCGGCGAACCTCGAAAAATACGTGTCGTGCTGATCGTGCACGAACTTCCGCAGCTCCGGGTCGCGGGTCTTCGTCATCGAGGCACTCATGACGCGCACGATCACTCCGCTGCGGAGCACTGCTTCACCGACGCGCCGGGGCAGGCGAGCGCCGGCCCAGTAGTAGAACACCGCGAGTCGGGTGAGGATGCCACGCGGTCCCTCCAGCGCGGGAGCCCCGATGGGATTGACCAGGATCAGCCGCGGCGTGGCCAGCCCGCCGCCCACCGCGGCGGACGCGACGATCGAGCCGAAGGAATGACCCAGGATGACGGCTCCCGGGGCGACCGCGGGCGCGAAGGCTGCCAACCACTCCGCGTAGTCGGCCAGAGTGTGGGCACGGCCCACCAGCGGCGCGGTCTCGCCGAACCCCGGCAGGTCGGGAGAGATGATGCGGATCTCAGGCAGATGGGCGACGACGGGGTCGAGACCGTGGTGTTCCCCACGAAATCCGTGCACGGCGATGACGGTGGTCGCGGCATCCGCGGGTCCGTACACCCAGTAGGCCGTCGTACCCCCGAGCACCTCGATTTCGCGGCGTTCCACCGGAATCCGGTCGAGCATCTCGGAGTAGGGATTCGGGGCGCTCATCCGTCGAGTCTAGGTGCGGGTCCGGCCGCGAATCGTGCCGCGGCGCGTCCCCCGGGCGATGTCGGCGACCTCCCCTACCGTGAGGGCATGGACTCCGCCACGCCCGCGATGCTCCCCCTGTTCGAGAGACCGGAGTGGACGCGAGTGGTCGGCGTCTTCGACCTCGAGACGACCGGTGTCGATGTGTCGAGCGATCGCATCGTCACCGCGCACGTCGGCGTGCTGGATTCCTCGGGCACCGCGCTGCAGGCGAGGGATTGGCTGGCCGACCCGGGTGTGGCGATCCCCGACGGTGCCAGTGCGATCCACGGCGTCACGACCGAGCACGCGCGCGCCTTCGGCCGTCCTGCTCCCGAGGTCGTCGGCGAGGTCGTCGCGATGCTTCGCGGACTCTTCGCGGCGGGAATCCCGGTCGTGGCCTACAACGCCCCGTACGATTTCTCCCTGCTGAAGTACGAGGCGCTCCGGCACGGCATCGACCCGCTCCATGACCCGGCGCCCGTGATCGATCCGCTCGTCGTCGACAAGGCCTACGACCGGTGGCGCCGGGGCAAGCGCACCCTCGAGGTCGTCGCCGCGCACTACGCCGTGCGGCTCGACGGCGCGCATGACGCCTCCGCCGACGCGGTGGCCGCGGGCCGTGTCGCGCAAGCCCTCGGCGAGCGGTTCGCGCCGTGGCTGCCTCCGACCGCCTCCGAACTGCACACTCGTCAGATCGGATGGGCACGTGCACAGGCGGAGAGCCTCAGCGAGTACTTCGTCAAGATCGGTCGCCTCGACCCCGAGGAGCGGCTCGACGGCAGCTGGCCGATCCGCTGACGTCACCGGATGGCCACGACCCGCGGGTCACTCGGTGTCGGAATAGGCATTCCGTTCCGACACCGAGCGACCCGCGAGGCAACGCGGCAACGACGAAAGGCCCCGCCGGAGCGAGGCCTTTCATGCGTGTCGGAACTCTACTTGCTGGGAGTTCCGCCGAAGCCCTTGAAGCGCTGGTTGAACTTCTCGACGCGACCGGCCGAGTCCATGATGCGCTGCTTGCCCGTGTAGAACGGGTGCGACGCCGACGAGATCTCGACGTCGATGACCGGGTACTCGACTCCGTCGAGCTCGATCGTCTTGTCGCTCGTCACGGTGGAGCGCGTGAGGAAGGTTTCGCCCGAGCCGAGGTCGCGGAAAACGATGGCGTTGTACTCGGGGTGGATGTCAGTCTTCATGATGGTCCTCGTGGGGTGCGGTCCTTCGACAAGCTCAGGAACCAGGGAAAGTCTGTGGTGCGAACGCACCAAAGGTCGAGTCTACCAGCCTTGACGGCCGGTGAGGAACAGTGGGGTCAGGATGCCGCCCGAGCGGCGTAGCGTCCGCCGTCCTCGGTGAGGGTGATCGGCACTCCGAACGCCGCGGTGAGGTTCTCCGCCGTGAGCGCTTCGGAGAGTGGTCCTGCCGCCACGATGCCGCCGTCGCGCAGCAGCAGGACGTGCGTGAAGCCGATCGGGATCTCTTCGACGTGGTGCGTCACCATGATCATCGCGGGGGTGGTGGGCGCCTGTGCATAGCCGCCGAGCAGCACGAGAAGTTCTTCGCGTGCGCCGAGATCGAGGCTCGCGGTGGGCTCGTCGAGAAGCAGCAGTTCGGGGTCGGTCATGACCGCGCGCGCGATCTGGACGCGCTTCTGCTCACCGTCGGAGAGAGTGCCGAACGTGCGATCGGCGAGGTGGTCGAGACTCCACTCGGCCAGCACGCGCAGCGCCCGCCGTTCGTCGATGTCTTCGTAGTCCTCGTTCCAGCGACCGACCACCGAGTAGGCGGCCGTCAGCACGACGTTGAGCACCGTCTCATCGAGCGGCACGCGCTTGGCCATCGCCGACGAAGCGAAACCGATGCGGGGACGCAGTTCGAAGACATCCGCCCGACCGAGCCGCTCCCCCAGGATCGTGACCGTTCCCGACGTCGGGTGGATGAGCGTGTCGGCGAGCTGCAGCAGAGTCGTCTTGCCTGCGCCATTCGGACCGAGGATCACCCACCGCTGGTCGTCGTCCACGCTCCACGAGAGGTGATCGACGATGTCCCGAGCATTTCTGCGAACGACGACGTCGGAGAAATCGAGCACCTGAGCCATACGGTCTAGCCTATCCGCCGATGCCGGAGACCTCCGCGTACAGCGCCGCCGTCGTGTCGGCGATCGCACCCCAGCTGAAGTCCTTCGCCGCACGTTCGCGACCGGCGGCGCCGAACCCCGCGGCCCGCTCCGGATCGGTGACCACCTCGGTCAGCACGCGGGCGAGATCGGCGACGAACTTCTCCGGATCGACCGGGGTTCCGGTGCCGTCCTGCGCCTGCTCGATCGGCACGAGCCTGCCCGTGACGCCGTCGACGACGACTTCGGGGATGCCGCCGGTTGCGGTACCCACGACGGCCGCTCCGCACGCCATGGCCTCGAGGTTGACGATGCCGAGCGGTTCGTAGACGGAGGGGCAGACGAACGTCGTCGCCGAGGTCAGGATCGCGCAGAGGTCGTGGCGCGGCAACAGGCGATCGATCCAGACGACGCCGTCACGCGTGCCCTGCAGGCCGCGTACGAGGGCCTCGACCTCGGCCAGGATCTGCGGGGTGTCGGGCGCCCCGGCGCACAAGATCAGCTGCACCTCGGGGGGCAGCAGCTCGGCCGCACGCAGCAGGTAGGGCAGACCCTTCTGCCGGGTGATGCGTCCGACGAAGACGACGGACGGTCGCGCCGGATCGATGCCGAGTTCGGAGAGCAGCGCGTCGTCGGTGACGGGATGCCAGGACTCCACGTCAATGCCGTTGTAGATCACCCGCACCTTTTCGGGATCCAGTGAGGGGTAGCTGCGGAGGATGTCGGCGCGCATACCTTCGCTGACGGCGACGATGGCCGCCGCGCCCTCGTACGCCGTCTTCTCGATGAAGCTCGACACGGCGTAGCCGCCGCCCAGCTGCTCGGCCTTCCACGGCCGCAGGGGCTCCAGGCTGTGGGCGGTGACGATGTGCGGGATGCCATGCAGGAGCGAGGCAAGATGACCGGCGAAGTTCGCGTACCAGGTGTGGCTGTGCACGACGTCGGCGCCCGCGACATCCGTCACGATCTCGAGATCTGTGCCGAGCGTCTGGATCGCGCCGTTCGCGTCAGCGAGTTCGGCCGGGACACTGTAGGAGGTCGTTCCCTCTTCGTCGCGCGGCGCGCCGAAGGCACGGACGCGCACATCGATGCTCTTTCGGAGCGCCGAGACGAGCTCTGTGACGTGCACGCCGGCTCCCCCGTATACCTCAGGCGGATACTCCTTGGAAACAATGTCGACGCGCATGTCATCACGCTAGTACCCGGCTCGATCTCGGGCATAGTGTGGTCCCATGCCAGCAGTGCCGAAGGTGTTCGGAATCATCCTCGCGGGCGGCGAGGGCAAGCGCCTCATGCCCCTCACCGCCGACAGAGCCAAGCCCGCGGTTCCTTTCGGGGGCCAATATCGCCTGATCGACTTCGCGATCTCAAACCTCATCAACTCAGGGTTGAGACAGCTCGTCGTGTTGACGCAGTACAAATCCCACAGCCTCGACCGGCACATCTCGCAGACCTGGCGCATGTCCGCTCTGCTGGATTCCTATGTCGCCTCGGTGCCCGCGCAGCAGCGGCTCGGAAAGCGGTGGTTCTCGGGCTCGCCCGACGCGATCCTGCAGAGCATGAACCTGATCAA
>JAHIOK010000124.1 GCA_018895315.1 Actinomycetota bacterium
AAGACCACCGCGGAGGAGATCCTCCGCGACACCGACGGCAAGGTGGACTACTTCGTCGCCGGCATCGGAACGGGTGGCACCATCACCGGTGTCGGCCAGGTGCTCAAGGAGCGCGTACCGAACGCGAAAGTGATCGCGGTCGAGCCCGCCGACTCCCCCTTGCTCACCAAGGGCACGCCCGGACCGCACAAGATCCAGGGCATCGGGCCGAACTTCATTCCCGAGATCCTCGACCAGAGCGTCATCGACGAGGTCATCGACGTGGGGTTCGACGACTCGATCCGCGTGGCCCGCGAGGTCGCCACGAAGGACGGCATCCTCGTCGGCATCTCCAGCGGTGCCGCGATCTGGGCGGCTCTCCAGATCGCCGCGCGGCCTGAGGCTGCGGGCAAGAACATCATCGTGATCATCCCCTCGTTCGGCGAGCGCTACCTGTCGACTGCACTGTTCGACGGTCTGCGCGACGACTGATCACTCCGCTCTCCTCGCCGGTGCGCACCCGTTTCGGGTGCGCACCGGCCTTTTCGAAAGGTTCGTCGTGTCATCGATCCACCCCGACATCACGTCGGCGCTCGGCAACACTCCCCTCGTGCGTCTGAATCGGGTGACCGAAGGACTGGGCGGTGAGGTGCTCGCCAAGCTCGAGTTCTACAACCCGGGCAAGAGCGTGAAGTGCCGCTTGGGCGTGGCGCTCATCGACGCAGCCGAGGCATCGGGAGACCTGCAGCCGGGCGGCACGATCGTCGAGTCCACGAGCGGCAACACGGGCATCGCGCTCGCTTTCGTCGGCGCCGCGCGCGGGTATCGCGTGATCCTGACGATGCCGGCATCCATGTCGAAGGAGCGACGCGCGCTGCTGAAGGCCTACGGCGCAGAGCTGGTTCTCACCAATCCGCACCTGGGAATGACCGAGGCCGTCGAAACAGCCGAGCGCATCGCCGCCGAGACTCCCGGTGCGGTGCTCGCGCATCAGTTCGACCACGCGGCCAACCCCGAGATGCACCGCAGAACGACAGCGGAGGAGATCTGGCGCGACACCGACGGAGTCGTCGACTACTTCGTGGCCGGATCCGGCACCGGCGGCACGATCACAGGTGTGGGGAGCGTGCTGAAGGCCCGCAACCCCGACGTGAAGATCATCCTCGTCGAGCCGAAGGACTCCCCTGTCCTCAGCGAAGGGCGCGCCGGCGGCCACCGAATTCAGGGCATCGGGCCGAACTTCGTGCCCGGTGTGCTCGATCTCTCCGTCGTGGACGAGATCGTCGACGTCGAGTTCGACGACGCCATCCGGGTGGCGCGCCAGCTGGCGACCGACGAAGGCATCCTGGCGGGGATGTCTGCGGGGGCAGCGGTCTGGACCGCGCTCCAAGTCGCCGCGCGACCCGAGGCGGCGGGCAAGCGGATCGTCGTGATCGTGCCGGATGCCGGAGAGCGCTACCTCTCGACGGCGATGTACGCCGACCTGCGCGAGTCGGTGACCGCGTGACCGCTCGCCGCAGCGCCGCGGGTGTCTTCGCGCGCGTGCGCGAAGACCTCGCTGCCGCGAAGCTCCGTGACCCGGCCGCGCGCAGCACGATCGAGATCGCGGTGCTCTACCCGGGCTTGCACGCGATATGGTCGCACCGTGTCTCGCATCGACTGTGGGTGCGGGGGTTCCGCTTCCCCGCGCGAGCGCTGTCGCAAGTGACGCGGTGGCTCACCGGCATCGAGATCCATCCCGGTGCCACGATCGGCCGCAGGTTCTTCATCGATCACGGCATGGGCATCGTCATCGGAGAGACCGCCGAGGTCGGCGATGACTGCATGCTCTACCACGGGGTCACCCTCGGCGGTCGCACGCGCGACGCCGGCAAGCGGCATCCGACACTCGGCGACGGCGTCGTCGTCGGCTCAGGCGCGAAGGTGCTCGGGCCCATCACGATCGGCGCGGGGTCGGCGATCGGTGCGAACGCCGTCGTCACGCACGATGCACCGGCCGACTCGGTGCTGGTGGGTGTGCCCGCCAAGGCGCGCAGCCGGCGCGCCGGCGAAGACACCCGCGCTCTGCTGACGGCGCCGGAATACTCCATCTGACCCCTGCAGCCCTACGGCCCTGCGGTGGGTCTCAGGCTGCGCGGCGGTCGGTGACCTTCTTCTTGAGGAAGAGCGCC
>JAHIOK010000125.1 GCA_018895315.1 Actinomycetota bacterium
CCTGCGCGTGATGGCGCTGTCGGGCTGGGCGCCGGGTCTCGAGGACTGCGCCCGCTGCGGCACGATCGGACCGCACGACTGGTTCGTCGCTCAACTCGGAGGCGTCGTGTGCCGCAGCTGTGCTCCGGCCGGTGCGGCACGGCTCGATGCCCCCACGGGGTCTCTGCTGCGCTCGCTGATGGCGGGGGAGTGGAACGAAGTGGACGCCGCGACGCCGGGGTCCTCCGCGGCCGCATCGGGCCTCGTCGCCGCGTACGCGCAGTGGCATCTGGAACGCGGCATCCGGTCCTTCGAGCATCTGTCGTCTGCACCGCGGGAGGTTGCCTCGTGAGTCCCCAGCCGTTCACACACCGCGATGCCGTCCCGTACAGGCCGATCGACTGGACCGGCCTGTACCCGCCGACCTTTCCGAAAGGATCGGTGCCGAGCCATGTCGCGATCGTCATGGACGGCAACGGGCGATGGGCCAATCGTCGCGGACTGACCCGCGTGGAGGGCCACAAGGCGGGCGAGGCCGCATTGCTCGACGTCGTCGCCGGCGCGATCCAGACAGGCGTGAAGCACCTCTCGGTCTACGCGTTCTCGACCGAGAACTGGGCGCGCTCTCCTGATGAAGTGCGGTTCCTCATGGGATTCAACCGTGACGTGCTGCACCGCCGCCGCGACCAGCTCAATGAATGGGGCGTACGCGTGCGGTGGTCGGGTCGGAAGCCGCGACTGTGGGGCTCGGTGATCAAAGAGCTGCAGTACGCCGAGCAGCTCACCGCGGGCAACGACGTGCTCACGCTCACGATGTGCGTCAACTACGGCGGTCGCATCGAGCTCGTCGACGCCATGCGTGCGATCGGAGAAGATATCGCGGCGGGTCGCATCAAGCCCTCCGCAGTGTCGGAGAAGCTCATCAGACGCCACCTCTACCAGCCCGATATGCCCGACGTCGACCTGTTCGTGCGATCCAGCGGTGAGCAGCGCACCTCGAACTTCCTGCTGTGGGAATCGGCGTACGCGGAGTTCGTCTTCCTCGACACCCTCTGGCCCGATTTCTCGCGCACCGACCTGTGGCGCGCGATCGGGCTGTATCTCGACCGCGACCGCCGGTTCGGCGGCGCGATCGACACCCCGGGCGCACCCGCGTCCTGAACGGCGGTGATGAAGGAATAGACGCCAGGGTCGCGACCGTTGCACTCGACATGACGGATGCCATCAAGATCGACGTGTGGAGTGACATCGCGTGCCCGTGGTGTTACATCGGCAAGCGCAACCTCGAGCAGGGGCTCGCGGAGGTGTCTGGCGATGACGACGCGCCCGTCATCGATGTGACCTATCACTCGTTCGAGCTCTCTCCCGACACACCCGTCGACTTCGAGGGCGGCGAGACCGACTACCTGGCCACGCATAAGGGGATCAGCGCCGAGCAGGCGCGGGAGATGCTCGATCGTGTCACGGGCGTCGCCGCACAGGCAGGACTCGACTACCGGTTCGACCTGCTGAAGCATACGAACACCGTCAAGGCGCACGAACTCCTGCATTTTGCCAAGGCCAATGATCGTCAACTGCAGCTCGCGGAGCGACTCATGTCGGCGTACTTCACCGAGGGACGCCACCTCGGACGCATCGACGAACTGGTGGCGCTCGCGGCCGAGGTCGGCCTTGACGCCGATGACGCACGTGAGGCTCTGGAGAGCGGGCGTCATCTCGACGATGTGCGCGCCGACCAGCAGCAAGCCGCCGCTTACGGCATCAACGGCGTGCCGTTCTTCGTCGTCGACGGCAAGTACGGCGTGAGCGGCGCCCAGCCCGCCGAAGCCTTCGCCCAGATCACCCGGCAGGTGTGGAGCGAACACCGCGAGGCTCAGAAGGTCACCCAAGACCTCTGAGCCGTGGTGTCTCAGTCGGGGAGATTGGCCTCGATGACCGAGACGATCGCGGGGTCATCGGGCGTGGTCTGCGGGCGGAAGCGGTGGATCTCGCCACTCGGCGTCACGAGGAACTTCTCGAAGTTCCAGAGGATCGGACCGCGCTTGCCCTCGACATCGTCGGCCTTCTTGAGCGCTTTGTAGAGGGGCGCCGCCTTGCCGCCGTTGACCTTGACTTTGTCGACGATGGGGAAGCTCACGCCCCACGTCGTCGTGCAGTACTCGAGTATTTCCTCGACCGAGCCGGGTTCCTGACCCAGGAACTGGTTGCAGGGGAAGCCCACCACCGTGAACCCGCGGTCGCCATACGTGCGTTGCAGGGCTTCGAGCTGCTCGTACTGCGGAGTGAGTCCGCACTTGGAGGCGACGTTGACCACGAGCACGACCTTCTCGCTGAAGTCTCCGAGCGTCGCGGTGCCGCCGTCGGCAGTCTGGAAGGGGATTTCGCGCAGCGCGGCGAGGGTTGAATCGGGCATATCCCCAGGCTATGCCTCCGTCAAGATCTGTATGTCTGAGTCTGGGAGAATGAATACGTGACAACTGCCCTCGCATCCGCCCCTGCGCTGCGCATCGGCCCGATCGAGCTGGACGCGCCGGTCGTGCTCGCACCCATGGCGGGGATCACCAACACCGCGTTCCGCCGCCTCTGTCGCGAGTACGGCGCCGGCCTCTACGTCAGTGAGATGATCACGTCCCGCGCGCTCGTCGAGCGCAATGCCACAACGATGCGCCTGATCCAACACCACGAGTCCGAGACGCCGCGCTCGATCCAGCTGTACGGTGTCGACCCGACCACGATCGCCGAGGCCGTGCGCATCCTGGTCGCCGAAGACCGCGCCGACCATATCGACCTCAACTTCGGCTGCCCCGTCCCCAAGGTGACGAGGAAGGGCGGGGGAGCGGCTCTTCCCTGGAAGCTCGAACTCTTCGGTGAGATCGTGCGCGGGGCAGTGCGTGCCGCGGGCGACGTGCCGCTGACGATCAAGATGCGCAAGGGCATCGACACCGACCACCTCACGTATCTCGATGCCGGGCGCATCGCCGAAGACGCCGGCGTCGCGGCCATCGCGCTGCATGCGCGCACCGCGGCGGAGTTCTACTCCGGGCAGGCCGACTGGTCGGCGATCACCGCGCTGAAGTCGGCGGTGATGAGTGTTCCCGTGCTCGGCAACGGCGATATCTGGAGTGCGGACGACGCCGTGCGCATGATGGCGGAGACCGGATGCGACGGAGTAGTAGTCGGCCGTGGATGCCTCGGACGCCCGTGGCTGTTCGGTGATCTGGCAAATGCTCTCGCTCCCGATAGGACTCCGACCGCCCAGGGCGTCGACGCGACGCTCGGGTTCGTCGCCCGCGCCTTCCGCCGTCACGCCGAGCTGCTCGTCGACTTCTTCGAGGACGAGGGTCGCGGATGCCGCGACATCCGCAAGCACGTCGCCTGGTATTTCAAGGGCTACCCTGTCGGCGGCGAGACCCGAGCGCAGCTCGCGACCGCATCGACGCTCGCCGAGATCGACGAGCTCCTTGCGACGATGGAGCTCGACGCGCCGTACCCCGGTGCCGCGGCCGAGGGGCAGCGTGGCCGAGCAGGCACGCCCAAGCGGCCTGCGCTGCCGGACGGCTGGCTGGAGTCCCGCGAGCTCGGCGCCGAGGCATCCTGCGCGCTCGCCGATGCCGAACTGGACCACAGCGGTGGCTGAGGTGGCGGCGGTCGGCGTTGCGGCCGGGCGCCCGTCCGGGTACGACGAGATCGATGCGGCGCGCTTTCACCACGAACAGCATCGTTCGCAGCGCGATGACTTCGCCCGCGATCGAGCCAGGGTGCTGCACTCCGGAGCCCTCCGTCGTCTCGGGGCCAAAACGCAAGTGCTGAGCCCGGCGAGTCCGGCGGATTTCGCCCGGAATCGCCTGACCCACTCGCTCGAGGTCGCCCAGGTCGGGCGTGAACTCGCCACGGCGCTGTGGCTCTCGCCCGACGTGGTCGATACGGCATGCCTGAGCCACGACCTCGGCCACCCTCCGTTCGGCCACAACGGTGAGCGGGCGCTGAACGACTGGGCCGAGGACTTCGGAGGGTTCGAGGGCAATGCCCAGACCCTGCGGATACTCACGCGGCTCGAGCCGAAGGTCATCGACATCGGAGGTCACAGCTTCGGGCTCAATCTCACCCGTGCGAGTCTCGACGCCACGTGCAAGTACCCGTGGACGGTCGATCACCCGGTGCCCGACCCCGGTGGTCGGTTGAAGTTCGGCGTGTATCCCGACGATGAGCCCGTGTTCCGGTGGCTGCGTGAAGATGCTCCCGGCCGGGTGCGCTGCATCGAAGCCGAAGTCATGGACCTCTCCGACGACATCGCTTACTCGGTGCACGACTTCGAGGACGCCGTCGTCAATGGATACCTCGATCCTGCGCGCCTCGTCGCCGCCGACGAGCACGCGTCATTGCTGACCGCGATCCAGACATGGGTCGGTTTCGACTTCGCCCGCGATGAGCTGGATGACGCCCTTTTCAGGCTCACAAGACTGCCGGAGTGGCTGGGCTCGTTCGATGGCACCCGGGCAGACCTGGCCCGTTTGAAGAACCTCACGTCCGATCTGATCGGACGCTTCGCGCGCGCCGCGACGGCGGCGACGCGCGAGGCTTACGCCGGTGCCGTGCTCACCCGATACCGCGCGCACGTCGTGGTACCGCGGGTGATCGAGGCCGAGATGGCGGTGCTGAAGGGGATCATCGGCGCGACGGTCGTGTCGATCGAAGGACGCAAGGAGCTCTACAAAGAGCAGCGCCGGGTGCTCAAGCGCCTCGCGAACGCCCTGTGGGAGCGGCCGGAAGAACTCGACGCCGTGCACGCGGGCGATTTCCGTGAGGCGCTGACGGATGACGCGAGGCGTCGCGTCATCCTCGATCAGGTGGCGAGTCTCACCGATCAACTCGCGATCGCCTGGCACGGGCGTCTCGTCGGCGAGGTCGATGCGGCATCCCTCGGAATCTGGGCTCCGGGTTCGTCGCGCCCCGTGTCGAGCGGCACCTGATGGCGGGGAGGATTCGCCAGGCCGACGTCGACGAGGTCAAGGCACGCACCAACATCGCCGATATCATCGGCGAGCGCGTGCAGCTCAAATCGGCGGGGGTGGGCTCGCTGAAGGGGCTTTGCCCGTTCCACGACGAGCGCAGTCCCAGCTTCAACGTCCGACCGCAGGCGGGTTTCTACCACTGTTTCGGGTGCGGCGAATCGGGGGACATCTACACCTTCCTTCGGCAGATGGATCATCTCTCGTTCACCGAGGCCGTCGAGCGGCTCGCCGCCCGCATCGGGTTCTCGCTGCACTACGAAGACGGCGCTGCAGCCCCCGAGACATCCGGTCGTTCGCGCCTGTATGCGGCGAACGCGGCGGCGGCAGAATTCTTCCGTGCCCAGCTCGCCACTCCCGACGCCGATGCGGGACGGCAATTTCTCGGCGAGCGCGGCTTCGATGCGGGAGCGGCAGCGCACTTCGGTGTGGGCTACGCACCCAAGGGATGGTCGGGCATGCTCGATGCGCTCACCGGCAAGGGCTTCACCAAAGACGAACTCATCGCGGCCGGCCTCGTCTCGCAGGGGCAGCGCGGTGTGTACGACCGTTTCCGCGGGCGGGTGACGTGGCCGATCCGTGATCTCACGGGCCAGGTGCTGGGCTTCGGCGCCCGGCGCCTCTACGACGACGACAAAGGCCCGAAGTACCTGAACACGCCCGAGACGACGATTTACCACAAGGCGCAGGTGCTCTACGGCCTGGACCTCGCCAAGCGCGACATCGCCCGCGTGACACCGCATCGCGTCGTCGTCGTCGAGGGCTATACCGACGTCATGGCGTGCCACCTGGCGGGTGTCACCACGGCGATCGCGACGTGCGGAACGTCGTTCGGCGCCGACCACATGAACATCCTGCGCCGCATCATCGGCGACGACGCATCCGCCGAGGTGGTTTTCACCTTCGATCCGGATGCCGCGGGGCAGAAAGCCGCCGTTCGTGCGTTCGCCGAGACGAAAGGCCTGTCTGCGCAGAGCTTCGTGGCGGTCGCCCCCGGCGGGCTCGATCCCTGCGACCTTCGGCTCGAGCGTGGTGACGGAGCGGTGCGTTCGCTCATGGATTCAAAAGCGCCGATGTTCGAGTTCATCATCGACCAGCGCGTTGCGAATTTCGATCTCGGCACCGTGGAGGGCCGCGTGGGGGCGCTGCGTTCTGCCGCGCCCGTGATCGCCGGCATCCGGGATCAGACCATTCGTGGGCAGTACGAGCGCGTGCTCTCCCGCCGTCTTGGAATGGAGATCAGCGAGACGCGGTCCGCGGTCATGCGTGCGATGCGCGATGACGCAGCCGACGCGAATCCCCGACAGGAGCGTCGCCCTGTGGAGCCCGAACCGACGGTGGCACCCGAGCTCCGCGTGACCGTGGCCTCCCTTCCGCGCACCGCCGACACCGTGCTGGAGCGGGATGCGCTGATGGGGTTCCTGCAGTACGGCCACCGGATCGATCCCGATCTGTTCCGGCGCAGTATCGCGCTTCCGTTCCACAATCCCGCGCTGGATGCCGTTCGCCAATCGATCGCGACGGACCCGGATCCGTCTCGCCCGGGCTGGGCGGCGACCGCGGTGTCGGCGATCCGCGAGCCCTATCGCTCGCTCGGCGCCGAATTGCTCACCGGGAGTTTTCCGGCCCGCGACGATGAGCATGCGACACGCTCGGCGCAGGACCTGGCCAAACAGCTCCTGCTGCGGGCGCTCGAGGCGGAGAAGCGCAACCTGAACAGTGCGCTGCAGCGCACCTCCGCGAATACGCCGGAGGGTCGCGCGCTGAGCGTGCAGCTGCGCGAGACCGAGGCCGAACGCCGGCGCCTGCTCGAAGAGCAGTAGCGGTCGGGGTTCCCGCCAGGCAGGATGGGCAGATGGTCCACAGCGATGCCGACGCCGCCATCACCTGCAGCGATCTCTCCATCGCCCGCACCACGGGGCGAGGCAGGGACGGTGCGCGAGTGGTCGACGGGGTCACCTTCCAGGTCGCGCATGCCACGACGCTGGCCGTGATGGGTCCCACCGGCTCCGGAAAATCCAGCCTGGCATCGATCCTCGCCGGCACGCGCGAGCAGGGCCTCGCGATCATGGGTGGTTCGGCATTCGTCGAGGGCTTCCCCATCCGCCGTGCGGGACGCCCGCATCGTACCCAGACCTACCTCACCGGACACCATGCGCAGGGTGCTGGTGCCGCGCTTCCCGCCCGGCTGACGGTGGGGGACGTCATCGGAACTCCGATCACGAGCCGCGACCGTCGCGTGAACGCCCGGGCGCTTGCGGTGCGCGTCGCCACGCTCCTCGACGAACTCATGCTTCCGCTCGGCGCCGCGA
>JAHIOK010000126.1 GCA_018895315.1 Actinomycetota bacterium
CTCGAGCGTCTGTCGATCGACCTCGGCGCCGAGGCTGCGCAGCACGTCGAGAACGAGACCGATGACAACGAGGTAGACGCCGATGTCGAAGATCGTCGAAGAGACGAATTCGAGGTGGCCGATCACGGGCAGCTCTGCTTCCCAGAATGCGCTGGTCAGCGGCGCCTCACCGAAGAGGACCGGGACCACCGCGCACGCGACGGCCAGCGACATGCCGACGCCGAGCAGTCGGCCGGCACCCGCGGGAGCCGCCGCACCCAGTTCGTATCGGCCACCTGCGACGTAGCGCATCACAAGTGCCATTCCCGCGACGAGACCGCCGGCGAATCCGCCGCCCGGCAGGTTGTGGCCGGCGAACAAGAGATAGAGAGAAACGATGATGATCGTGTGGAAGAGGATGCGCACGATGACCTCGAGCATCATGGAGCGGTTTTCGGGTCGCACGCGCTGACCACCGACCAGCCAGGCGCGCTGCCCGCTGTTCTCGGCCGACTGCGGGCGAATTCCCTCGTTCGTCTCCACCAGCAGTCGGCGGCTGCGCATCTTGGGCAGCGGTGAGGTAAAGTCCGAGAGCGTATCGGCGCGGTGCGTGACGAACACGAGGGATGCCACACCCGTCGCCGCCAGGATCAGCACCGACAGCTCCCCCATCGTGTCCCAGCCGCGCAGGTCGACCAGTGCCACATTGACGACGTTCTTGCCGTGACCCAGGTTGTAGGCGAGGTCGGGGTAGCGGTCGGAGATCGGCGTCGCGGTGCGCGCGCCGGTGGCGACGATCGCGACGCCGGCCATCGTGATGCCCACAGCGGCCCCGAGCAGCGCCCGAGCGAACGGCCACACCGAGGCGTTGTGCTCTCCGAGTCGCGCTGGAATCCGCCGCAGCACGAGCGCGAACGCCACCAGAGTGACGGTTTCGACCAGGATCTGCGTGAGGGCGAGGTCGGGCGCGCCGCTGGTCGCGAAGAGCATGACCATGCCGAGGCCGGTCACCGACACCAGCACGACACCGGTGTACCTCTTACGGGCGCGTACGGCGATGAACCCGGCCGCGATCATGAGGGGTGCAACGAAGAGCTGGGTCGGCGTCTGCCAGAGGTCGAGCTGGGCGTTCCACTCCGGTCCGGCGAGCAGCGCTGTGCCCTCGGCCGCGACGAAGACCACGAAGATGGTTCCCACGTAGACCGGCAGTGACCCCCGCTGCGTGAGGCTCGTCGTCGCCACCGCCAGTTTGGCCACGGCGCGCAGGCCGCCGTTGTAGACGTCCGTCGCCGTGAACGGCAACACGCGCCGGCGGGTGTCCCACCGGATCGCCCGCGCCAGCCAGAACAGCAGGGCTCCGGCCGCGATCGATCCCAGCGACAGCCAGAGCGCGGGCTCGAGTCCGTGCCAGAGGGCCAGGTGATAGGTGTGCTCCGGCGCAGGTACACCCGGTGTGGACGCGGGCGCGGTGTCGGCGTAGCCGACCAGCGCGGCATCCAACCATGGCGCTGCGAAGCCCAGCACGACGGTGAAGCCCGCCAACAGCACGGGGGCCGCGAGGAAGCCGATCGGCGGATCAGGCCATTCCGTTCGCGGCATACGCATGCCGATCGTGTCCTTCTTGGTCCAGAAGGCTCCCCAGACGAATCGGATGCCGTACGCCGCCGTGAGCGCCGAGCCCAGGACGACGCCGATCAGAGCGACAAGCCCCCACGCGGAGCCGCCGGCCACTTCGTCGAGGAGAGCGGTGAGCGCTCCCTCCTTGGCCACGAACCCGATCGTCGGAATGATGCCGACCATGGAGGCGATCGCGATCATCGAGAACGTCGCCAGCACCGGCGCCTGCCGGCCGACACCGCTGAGTTCGCCGATGTCTCGTGTGGAGAGCTGGCGGTCGATCACGCCGACCACCAGGAACAGGCTCGACTTGAACAGGGCGTGACCGATCAACAGCGCGAGGCCGGCGAGTGCAGCATCGCGTGTGCCGTAACCGATCACGACGGTGAGCAGGCCCAACTGGCTCACGGTGCCGAAGGCGAGGATGCGCTTGAGGTCGAACTCCCTCAGCGCCTGGACCCCGCCGAGCAGCATCGTGAACACCCCGAGCGAGATGATGATCGGTCGCCACGGACCGACCACGGCGAAGACGGGTGCGAGGCGCGCGATCAGGTAGATGCCGGCCTTCACCATCGCAGCGGCATGGAGGTAGGCGCTGACCGGGGTGGGCGCGGCCATCGCGCCGGGCAGCCAGAAGTGGAAGGGGAAGATCGCCGATTTGCTGAGCGCCCCGACGAGGATGAGCACCATTGCCGCGTCGACGACGGGACCCGTCGGCGCCTCGGAGAGAACCTGCGAAAGGCTCGTCGTGCCGGCCTCGACCACGAGCAGCACGACGCCGATCAGCATCACGAGTCCGCCGACGGTGGTGACCAACAGCGCCTGCAGCGCCGCACGGCGGCTGGCGCCACGGCGATGGTAGTACCCGATCAACAGGTACGAGAGCACGCTCGTGATCTCCCAGAACATCACCAGCACGACGAGGTCGTCGGTGAGAACGAGGCCGTACATCGCCCCGGCGAAGGCGAGCAGCACCGCGGAGAACTGCCCCACCCCGTAGGTCTTGCCGCGGAAGTACCAGCGGCAGTACAGAATCACGAGCGCACCGACACCCGTGACGATGAGCGCCATGATCCACCCGAGGGTGTCCATCCGCATCGACAGCTGGATGCCGAGGCTCGGGATCCAGTCGTATGTCTCGAACGGAATCTTCCCCGCGAGGACGTCAGCGCCCTGGATCGCGGTGACGACGAAAGCGACGATGGGCAAGAGGGCCGCGACGTAGAAGGCCCGGGCTCCGATGCGGGAGACGAGCCACGGCAATGCCAGGGGAACGACCGCGAAAGCGCCGAGAATCATCAGCATGAGCGGCCTCCTCGGGGTCGTCGGCCGCGGCGGGAGTGAACCGGGCTGGGCGATCGGGGTCTGGCTTCCAGTCTACGGGCGGGCATTGCCGCCCCGTACCGGCCGCGCGTCAATCGGTGGTGGGAGCCGCCGCAGTGTTCCCCGCGCGGAATGTACAGGTGAACCGCACCGACACCGCATCACGCTCTTCGAGCATCGCCACGACCGCGTCGCCGGCCGCGCGGCCCTTCTCGGTCGCGGGCTGTCTCATCGTCGTGAGTTGGTACGGAGCGAGACCATCGACCGTCACTCCGTCGAAGCCGGTGACGCTGACATCCTCCGGCACGCGCAGCCCCGCCTCCTCGGCGGCGCGGATGATCCCCGCCGCCAGCAGGTCGCTATGAGCGATCACCGCCGTGGGCCTGCTGGCGGCATCGGCGAACACCACCCGCCCGGCATTCATGCCTTCGTCGATGGAGCTCGCCGCGGCCGCGTAGGCGGGGGCTTCGGGAAAGATGTCGCGTGTGCCAGAGAGGCGCAGCCGGGTGACGTCGACCGTGATGCCGGCCTCGCGGTCGGCATCCACCCATCCCGGAGGGCTATCGGCGTTCGTCGGCAGGGTGACGATCGCAACCCGCCGGTGGCCGAGGGAGCTCACATGGCTGGCCATCTGCCGCTGCGCTTCGCGGTTGTCGAGGTCGATGCGCGGAATACCGTCGCCGGCATCGCCCTCGATCACGACAACAGGGATGCCACGAGCGAGCACCGCCGTGAGCGACTCGCGCAGCCGTCCGCTGCAGCCGATGAGCACCGCAGCATCCAGCGGTGCCGTGGTCAGGGTCGGCGCCGGGCTGTTGCCCTCCGCGGCGACGTGCGTGTCTCGGAGGAGCAGGAGTCCCGCACCCAGAGGTGCGACCCCCTCGGTGAGCCCATCCATCATGAGCGTCTTCACGGGATCGAGGAATGCCGTGCCGAGGTGCTCTTCGAACACCACGCCGACGATCCCGGAGCGACCTCGGCGCAGCGACGCTGCGCGGGGGTCGGGACCGGTGTAGCCGAGGGACGCTGCGGCCGCGAGCACCCGGCTGCGGGTGACGTCCGATACCGGGGTCTTGCCGCTGAAAACCACGGACGCGGTCGAGGGAGAGACTCTCGCCTCTCGGGCGACGTCGGAGATCGTAGCTCGGCGCGCGCTCATGCTCACTGATGCTAGCGCCCGGTTTCCCGGTCGTCGAATCGATTCGGTACGCTGTCGCCATGGATGTATCGATCAGCCGAACCCAGCTCGTGCAATGGCGCACGGCCGTCTTCGCCATCTTCTTCGCCACGGGTCTCGGATTCGCGTCGTGGGCCTCGCGCCTTCCCGCGGTCAAGATCGACCTCGGAATCAATGATTTCGAGGTCGGTGTCCTGCTCTTCATTTCCGGCGCTGCGGCGATCGTCGGCCTGTCACTGGCCAACGTCATCGTCGTGCGGTGGGGGGCTCGCCGCGGAATGTTCGGCACGATCATCGCTTTCGCGACCGGCATCATCATCGCCGGGCTCGGGGTGCAGTTGCTGGAGTCCTACGCCGTCGCGGCCGTCGGCCTCGCGTTGATGGGCGCGGGGATGAGCGCGACCGACGTCATGATGAATGTCGAAGCGGCCGCCGTGGAGCAGTCCTTCGGCAAAACACTCATGCCGCTGTTCCACGCCTTCTTCAGCCTCGGGACGGTCGCCGGTGCGGGTGTCGGCGTCGCGATGGCCCTGACGAATGTCGGGGTCGCGTGGCACCTCTGGGTCGTCGGCGTTCTTGTCATCGTCACGGGGCTCGTCTCGCTCCGCAGCGTGCCCACTCGGGATCTCGTGCAGGACGATCACCCGACCCGGCCATCCCGACGCGACCGCGCCGCCGAAGCCCTCGCGGTGTGGCGAGACCCTCGCACGTACGCGATCGGCGTGATCATGCTCGGCATGGCCTTCGCGGAGGGCAGCGCGAACGACTGGCTCACGATCGCGATGGTCGATGGCCACGATCAGACGCAGGCAGTCGGCGCGATCGCGCTCACCGTGTTCTCGGTCGCCATGACCGTCTTCCGCATCCTCGGCGGGCCGCTCGTCGATCGCATCGGCCGCGTGTGGACGCTGCGCATCCTCTCGATCGCCGCGGGCGTCGGGCTCATCATGTTCATCCTGGCGCCGAGCCTGCCGACCGCGTTCATCGGTGTCGCTCTGTGGGGAGCCGGCGCCTCGCTCGGGTTCCCCCTGGGCATGTCGGCCGCGGCCGATGACCCGAGGAAGGCCGCCGCATCCGTCTCGGCCGCAGCGACGATCGGCTACCTCGCGTTCCTGTGCGGACCGCCCCTCCTGGGGTGGATCAGCCATCAGATCGGCATCCTCCCCACCCTGTGGATCATCGTCGGCCTCATCGCGATGTCGGGCCTCGCGTCGGGCGCTGCCCGACCGATCGCGGGTTCGGTCGTCGGCGCCGGAAAGGCCGAGCGCAGCTGACCTCCGTGGCACCTCCCGCGGGTAGGCTCGTCCAATGCGCCTCGTCATCGCCCGCTGCTCCGTGGACTACAGCGGTCGATTGAACGCACATCTGCCCC
>JAHIOK010000127.1 GCA_018895315.1 Actinomycetota bacterium
CGGCCCAGAAGGCGACCCACTCGAGACGGTTGTCCTTCGACAGGGTCATCACGGCACGAGTGCCGGCGAACAGTGCTGCAAGGTCCTCGCCCACCGCGGTCTCACCGTCACCGAGCGGTGAGTGGACGCGGAGCGGACGGGTCGCCGTCATGGGCCGGCGGGCCCAGAATCTCCCGAGACGATCGAGACCATCGTCGACGGTGAATGCCGCCGATTCACGGGGAACCCCTGCGGAGACCAGACTGCTCTCGCGAATGCCGGCAGCGAAATTCTCGGCAGGAGGTCCGACGGCGAGCACATGGTTTCGGCCGACTCGGAAGGTGTCATAGAAGACCGTCCGGTCGTCGTACTCGTCGAGGTACTTTGCGTCCTGTCGCTCGGGAGGGCGCGGCGGAACTCGTGTCGTCTTGTCGGCGTAGAGGGGAGACGGCACGACGATCCTGCGGACGATGTCATCCATCGTTGAGCAGGCTGAGAAGCGTCTCGGCGACGTACTGCTGATCGTCTGCGGTGATGCCTGGATACATCGGCAGGCTGAGGATCTCCCCCGCGAACCGCTCGGCATGCGGGAAGCTTCCCTCGCCCTTGCCGAGGTGGCTGAATGCGCTCAAGAGGTGAATCGGCCTCGGGTAGTGGATGCCGGAGCCGATCCCCGCTTCGGCGAGTCCTGCCAGGATCCGATCGCGGTCGGGCACGCGCACGACGTACAGGTGGAAGACGTGCTCGTTGCCGTCGGCGACGACGGGGAGCTGCACCCTCGGCTCGTCGCCAAGAAGCGTCGCGTAGGCCGCTGCCGCGTTGCGGCGCAGCTGATTCCACTCGTCCAGATGACTGAGCTTGAGCGAGAGGACGGCGGCCTGGATGCCGTCGAGTCGAGAGTTGCGACCGACGAGACTGTGCTCGTACTTCTCGATGCCGCCGTGGTTACGCAGCTTTCGCACGGCCTCGGCGAACACGTCGTTGTTGGTGAGCATCGCGCCCGCGTCACCGAAGGCTCCCAGATTCTTTCCCGGGTAGAAGCTGGTGGCTGCGAGGTCGCCGAGGCTGCCGGCCATCGCGCCATGTCGCCGAGCGCCCTGTGACTGCGCGGCGTCTTCGAGGATGAGGATGTCGTCGCCTATCACCCCGCGGATGTCCTCCACGGGCGCGGCTTGTCCGTAGAGGTGGACGGGCGCCACCATCCTCGTCCGGGCGGTGAGTGCGTCCGCGACGCCTTCCACCGAGATCAGGTAGTCGTCCGTGCAGTCGACGGTCACGGGTGTCGCGCCCGAACGCGAAACGGCTTCAGCTGTCGCGGCGAAGGTGTTCGCGGGCACGATCACTTCGTCGCCCGAGCCGATTCCGGCGGCCTGAATCGCCAACTCGAGCGCATCGGTACCGTTGCCGACACCCAGGCAGTGCCGCACATTCGAGTATTGAGCGAACGCGCTCTCGAACTTCGCTGCGGCCGGGCCCAGGATGAAGCCTGAGGTATCGATAACCGCCGCGATCGCCGCGTCAACCTCGTCGCGGATACGTGAGGTCTGCCAGGACAGATCGACGAAAGGGACTGTGCGCTGTGCCGTCATGCGATGGCTCCGTTCGAGTTATGGGGCGGCAGGCTGGGGGAGACCCGCTGAGCTGTTGTCATCGGCGTGTTCCGGTGTCGGCCTCGCGTTGGTCGCGGATGATGGTGTCGCGCACGCTCAGACGCTCGAGCAGCGCAGTCATGCCGGTGCGCGCGAACGCCGACCCCGTGAGCTTTCGCGCGGTGAAGGCCGCACCGCGTGGAGTGAACCTGAACAGGGGGTTGAGCGCGGCCGCATAGGCCACAATCTCGTCGACATACTCTCGGGCTTCGGGCCCGCGGTCGAGGGCGACCCTCGCCAGATCGAGCGCGTCGGCCGCAACGCCGCGACGCGCGGACGTCATGTACCGGCTGCCCTCGGGGAAGAGAGGTGCGGTCGATTCGAACGCATCCATCCTGAAGCGGAGATCCCGAAGTGGCCGACGGTCGCTGTCGAGTCCGAACTGCGTTACTGACATGTTGGCCCCGTGCATCCGGTAGTACGCCTGGGTGGTACCGCCCACAAAACCGATCGACGACCTCGCGGCCAACCGGAGCCACATGTGCAGGTCGGAGGTGTGGGGGAATGCGGGGTCGTACTCACCCGCCTCGCGCATGACGGAGGTCCGCACCACGGCTTCGGGCGAAGCGATAGGTCCGCGTCCACTCGCGAACACTCGGCTCGCCCAGTCCTCACCGTTCCAGATCACCCAGTGGCTACTGGGAGCGGGGATCTCATTCGGAACGTCATCGGTTGTGAAGTAGTCGACGTGGCCGTACGTCAGGCCGACGTCCGGATTGGCCTCCATCAAGGACGTCGCCCGGCCCAGGGCACCCGGCGCGAGGGCGTCGTCGGCGGAGATCAACAGGGCATAGGTGCCTGTCACGAGCGAAAGCCCCTTGTTCGCCGTGGCGATCAACCGGGAGTTCTCCTCGTTGCGGATCGCCCGGACCCGCGGATTGCGGGCGGCGAGGGACTGCGCCACGGCGAAGCTGTCATCGGTAGAGCAATCGTCGATGATGAGCACGTCGACGTCGACACCGTCCTGGCTCGCGACGCTCTCGACGGCGACCGGTAGGTAGTGCCCGTAGTTGTAGCAGGGGATGACGACGCTCACCGTCGGATTCGTCCCCGTTGCAACGGGCTCGAGCCGCTTCACCCCCACGCCCTCATCCGCGCTCGGCGCCATCACGGAGAACGGCGATCACGCGCGCCTGCTCCTCGGGTGTCATCTGGTGAAACACCGGGAGGATCA
>JAHIOK010000128.1 GCA_018895315.1 Actinomycetota bacterium
ACGAGCACGACCAGGGCGATCGCGAATCGCGCGACCGAGAGCACTGCGACGGAGCCGGTCTGGAGAGCCCATCCGCTGAATACATAGGCGAACGACCACAGCACGACCGAGAGACCGATCGCGGCGAGCGGGAGCCAGCGGGTCGACACGGCCTCAGTGTAGAGCGGATGCCTCAGAGCACCGCGCCGTCATCGTCGGGGTCATCGAGCCCGACCTTGCGCCCGCGCCACGATTCGTAGGCGATCAGCCAGCCGATCGAGACCGCGGCGGCGAGGAGCAGGCCGATCCAGATGCTGCCGAGCACGAGGCCGACGATCGCGCCGACCACGAGCAGCACGACCGCGCCGAGGATCCACTGCACGCGACCGCGCGGCCATCCGGTGGAGGGGGAGGATGTCATGCCCACAGCCTAGACGCGCGCCGTCCCCGCCACCGGTGTCGTCGTTCGGACCGCGACGGGAACGCCCGCCTCCTGCACGAGCAGATGAGCTCCTGTCAGGCCGTGTCGGTGCCGCCAGCGGTGAGCGAGAGCATCCAGTCGATGCCGAACCGGTCGGTCAGCATCCCGAATCGACCACCCCACGGGGGTGTCTCGAACGGTGCCGTGATCGTGCCTCCGTCGGCGAGTCCGTTCCAGTAGCGCTCGAGCATGGGTTCGTCGTCTCCGCTGACCGACACCGAGAACCCGGCCGGACGCGCGAAGGGCATCGTGCTCGGAGTATCGGCTGCCATCAGGACGAAGCCGTCGGGCGTTTCGAGCTGGGCGTGCATCACGAGATCGTTCTCGCTCGGGTCTTGACCCATGTCGAACGCGGCGAAGGTGTCTATGACGAGCTCACCGCCGAACACGGAGCGATAGAACTCCATGGCGGCTCGGGCATCGTCTGTGAAGGAGAGGTAGGGATTGAGGCTAGCCATCGTTGTGCTCCTCGAACCTGGTGGGTGAGTGCCGCGGTCCTCGCGACGCGTCCAGTGTGCTCGGGGCCTCCGACATTCTCAAGACCGACGGTGACCGTGGTCACGGGGAGGGAATGAGGTGCTCTATCTGTTTCGGTGGTCTTCGGGGTGCAGGCGCGGGCCGCGGCGTGGTTCGCGCACACCGCTCGCCCCGATGAGCCGGATCACGCGCTGGCGTTGACCTGCCCACGGCGCCAGGAGCTGCAGCATCCCGTCGTCGTCGACGCGCGTTCCCGTGAGCGCGTGACCGACCTCGTGCGCGAGGTGGAAATCGCCGACGCTCACCGCGTCGGGGTCGCCGAGGGCGCGGATACGCGTCTCGGCCGAGGTCCAGGGGCCGACCCCGCGCAGGCTGATCAGCACACGATCGCGCGCTTCGCCGTCGGTCGCGGCGAGGAGGGCGCGGGTGACGGTCGCGCCGCGCCGTGCGGACTCGACGACCGTGCGGGACTGCGGCGGCTCGACCCCGGCGCGATGCCAGGCCCACGAGGGCACATGTCGCCAGCCGTCGATGCTCGGCGGTGCGAACATCGGCCGCGGTGTCGGACCGGGTGCGCGCTCGCCGTACCCCGCGACGATGCTCTGCCACGCGGCGAACGCCTGCATGCCCGTGACCTTCTGCTCGATGATCGAACTCGCCAGGGCATCGAAGACCAGGCCGGTGCGGCTGATCCGGAGACCGGGGTTGCGGTGGTGGGCGTCCGCGATCAGCGGATGCCGCGACCCATCGAAATCGTGCGGATCGTCGTCGGCGCCGCACAGCGCGGGCAGCTGTGACAGAGCCCATCCGGCGCCTGGCCCCCACGCGGCTCCGCGGATCACTCCGCGGGTGGTCTCGCGCAGGGCGAGGGTCGCGACGCCCTCGGGAGTTCGGGTCGCGCGCCAGATGACGGCGCCGGCCGCGACCATCGAGGGGTCGCTTCCGCCGCGCCGCTGATACATCACGGTGCGGCGAAGGTCGAGCGGATGCCGCGGGCGGTACTCGGTCTCGATCACCCGCTCCTGCTCGCGCTCGGACGTGGGCGCGAGAGTCATGCGCTCACGATACGTCGTGGCCGCGACATCCCGGTCTTCGAACCACACTCCCTGCGCGAATCCACATCCCATGGTCGCCAGGGGATGTGGTCTGGGCGCTCAGGTGTGGTCTCGGCGACTGTGGCGCCGGCGGCTATGGGGCGCGGCCGGCATCTGAGTGCCTCGTGTGGCCTAGAAGCGGTCGGGGGAGGGGGTGCCGTGGCCGTAGCGGATCGCGACGTCGGCGTGGCGGTCGAACCGGTAGCCGATGCCCCGCACGGTGCGCACGATGTCTTCGTAGCGACCGAGCTTGGCGCGCAGGCGCCGCACGTGGACGTCGATCGTGCGCTCGCCGGGAGCTTCTTCCTCGGTGGCGCCGAGCCAGAGCGAAGAGACGAGCTCGGTGCGCTCGATCGTGCGGCCTTCGCGCAGGACGAGGTACTGCAGCAGTTCGAACTCCTTGAAGGTGAACGCGGCGGACTCGCCGTCGATCAGGACACGCTTGCGGGAGATGTCGACCACGACACCGCCCTCGGCGCGGTCTTCGTCCGTGGGCTCGGCCTTGGTGCGGGCGACTGCGGACGGCTCGTGGAGGGCCAGGCGGACGACGTCGACATCGCGGCCACCGGCGCCCTCGGGGGCGAGGGCCACGGTCGCGTAGGTCTCGGCTGACGGGGCGAGCTCGGCGAGGGTGCGGCGAAGCGCGTCGACCAGAACACCGAGCGAGACGCCGGATGCTGCGGCCTTCTCTTCATCGATGCCGACGTAGAGAGCGAAGCCACGCGGCGCGGTTCCGGGCGGGAGGTTTCGTGCGGGGGCGGCGGGCGCGGCCGGAGCCGGAGAGACGGCGGCTTCGTCGATCGCGGGAAGCGCGCGGAGCGTGGGACGAAGGGCGGGGCGCTCGAGGAGGGCGGTGTTCGACATGGGAGTCAGTTCCTTGCGGTGGGAACCCGGGCGATCAGCCGAGAGCGGGTTCGAGGTGTGTTGCGAATCGCGGCCCGAGGTGGGGGCCGGGTGCGGAGCATCCGAAGCGCGGGTGCGCATTGCGGTGCTCGGGGCGTTCTCGCGCGATTCAGATTCAGCGCGAGGGCCAGCGGGGGTCACCGAGTCAGCGGCACATTCGACAGCACATGACAACACGGCCGACCATCATTCGGCCGGCAGCCTCGTTCGCCTCCCAGGCGGACAGAGTGCGTGCGTTGTCATTCATGAGGCTGATTATTACCGAAAGCGTCCCCGTGCGTCAAATCGCTCAGAATCATGCGCGCGCGGGGAAGAACACCGTGCACTGTGCTCACTCATTCGTCTTTGCCAGCCCACCCATATGTTGGCATTCGCGACAAATGTCTTGCGTTCTCGAGCCGGTTTCCCTACCATCGTCATCGAAGCGCTTCCGCGAAGCGTTTCGCTTTCCGCAGGAACAAGACGACGGAGTCTCGCATGGCGAAGATCGACGAGGTGGCACGGGCCGCCGGGGTGTCCATCAGCACCGTGTCGTACGCGCTCAGCGGGAAGCGTCCGGTTGCGGCAGACACGCGCGCTCGCATCGAACAGGCGGTGCGCGAGCTCGACTACCGGCCGAACGCCGGAGCACGGATGCTGGCGGGCAGCCGCACCCACATCTTCGCCCTCACCGAGCCGTTCCGCCTGGACACTCACGCCCCGACGCACATGGCGTTCGTCCTCGCCGCCTCGATCGCCGCGAGGCAGAGCGACTACGACATCCTGCTCCTCACCGATGAAGAAGCCTCGGCCGGAATGCGCCGCGTCGCCTCCAGCGGCCTCGTTGACGGCGTCCTCGTGCTCGACGTCGCTCCGGCCGACGAACGCGTCGCGCTGGCCCGTCAGATCGACATCCCGACCGTGTTCATCGGGGTTCCCGACGATCACGACGGCCTGATCTGCGTCGACCTCGACTTCGAGGCCGCCTCCGCACTCGCGGTGGATCGCCTCGCCGATGGAGCGCACCGCACGATCGGCATGATCGGCCAGAGCGCCATCGCCTATGAGAACTCGAACTTCCCGCCCCGCGTCCGGCGGGGATTCGAGGATCACGCGCGCGAACGAGGCCTGGAGCATCACTTCCGCACCACCGGCCAGGTGCGCTCCAGCGCATCGGCGGTGCGACGTGCGACGGGCGAGTTGCTCGACGCGGGCGTCACGGGTCTCCTTCTGCACGCTTCGGAAGAGGTGCACTCCGCGGTGCTCGCTGAGCTGGCGAGCCGCGACCTGTCGGTCCCGCGTGATGTGTCGGTGATCTCGGTCGCATCCACGTTCGATCTGACATCGCTCGCTGCGCCGATCGATGACATCCCGCTCGTGCCGCAGACGTCGTGCGACCTGGCGGTCGACCTGGCCCTCCGTTCGCTCGAGGCCGACCCGCCTTCCGCGGGCATCTACCTGATCGCTCCGACGTACCGCGATCGCGGATCCGTCACCCCGCCGCACGCCGCCGTAGAGGCCGTCGCGAGCTGACCCCGAAGACACAGGACGGCACATGCATCTTCACAGTCGAAGCGCTTCGATAACTCTTCCGCGGGAGCGGTCCCGCGGTACACAGAAGTCCCGGACACCAGGGGCACCACAGAAAGGAGTGCCGACGATGGCACAGCACAGCAGCAGGACGGCACGTAGTCGCCGACTCGCGGTCGGGGGCGTTCTCGCCGCCGCCGCGATCGCTTTGACCGCGTGCTCGGGCGGCGGGGGAACCTCCGCGACCGGCGACGGGACGAACACTCTCAAGCTCTGGCATTACGAGGGTGCCGACAGCGCGATGGGCAAGGCATGGGATCAGGCGATCACCACGTTCGAGAAGGAGACCGGAGCCAAGGTCGAGTTCGAGGCGAAGGGCTTCGAGCAGATCCGCTCTACGGCCAGCCAGGTGCTCAACTCCGATCAAGCGCCCGATCTGATGGAGTACAACAAGGGCAACGCCACGGCGGGACTCCTCGCCAGCCAGGGACTGCTCACCGACATCTCCGATCAGGTCGCCAGCTACGGATGGGACAAGAAGCTCGCCCCGTCACTGCAGACCACGGCGAAGTACAACGACAAGGGCATCATGGGCTCCGGCGCCTGGTACGGCGTTCCGAACTACGGAGAGTTCGTCACGGTCTACTACAACAAGAAGATGTTCGCGGACGCCGGTATCGCTGTCCCGACGACCTACGCCGAGTTCACCGCAGCCCTCGATGCATTCGTCGCGAAGGGTGTCACTCCGCTCGCCGAAGCCGGCGCCGAGTACCCCCTCGGACAGCTCTGGTACCAGCTCGCGCTCAGCAAGGCCGACCGCAGCTGGGTCGACGACTACCAGCTCTACAAGAACCCCGTCGACTGGAAAGGCACGCAGGTCAGCTACGCCACCGACACCCTGAAGAGCTACGTCGACAAGGGCTACATCTCCAAGGACGTCGCGGGAATGAAGGCCGAGGACGCGGGTACCGCGTTCATCGCGGGCAAGTATCCGATCTTCGTCTCGGGCAGCTGGTGGTACGGCCGGTTCTCGTCCGAGATCACGAGCTACGACTGGGGTATCTTCCCGTTCCCCGGCAGCGACCTCAGCCTGGGTTCGTCGGGCAACATCTGGGTCGTCCCGGAGAAGGCGAAGAACAAGGACCTGGCGTACAAGTTCATCGACATCACGATGAGCCCTGAGATCCAGGCGATCATCGGCAACAACGGCGGGCTCCCCGTCGCGGCGAACGAGGCCGACATCACCGATCCGAAGAGCAAAGAACTCATCACGGCGTTCAACGATGTGACGAACAAGGACGGCCTCGCGTTCTACCCCGACTGGCCGACGCCTACCTTCTACGACACCCTCGTCGCGCAACTGCAGGAACTCGTGAACGGCACCTCGGCGCCCGCCCAGGTGCAGAAGGGTCTCGGCGACGAGTACGAGTCCTACGTGTCGAGTCTGCGCTGATCGACCCGCTCGACAGATCGACCCGCTCGGTGGGGTGGCGACAGTCTCGTCACCCCACCGACACCGGATGCCACGGCATCCGTCTCTCTTCGCCCCCTCACAGAGGACTCAGGTCATGACCGCTGTTCCCTTCGTGCGCGCCGCCCGGCGGCGCCCACCCGCCGACGAACCCCTCATCCCGCAACGCGGAAACGGGGGGAGCGGCGCCTACTGGCTCTACCTGCTGCCCGGATTCGTGCTGCTCACCGTCATCGTGCTCGTTCCGCTGGTGTGGAACTTCTACCTGACCTTCACGTCGTGGCGCGGCATCAAACCCCCGATCTGGATCGGCCTCGACAACTGGATCAAGCTCGCCCAGGACGAGAAGTTCTGGACCTCGTTCGCGAACAGCATCTGGATGATCGTCGCGATGGTGATCGTGCCGACGATCCTGGGTCTCGTGCTCGCGGCCCTGCTGTTCGATGTCATCGGCCGCAAGTTCGGCGGCCGCGTGGGCAGCTTCCTGCGGGCGACCTACTACCTTCCGCAGATCCTCCCCGCGGCGATCGCGGGCATCGTGATCGGGTGGATCCTGCGACCGCAGGACGGCGCCCTCAACGTCATCCTCGAGAACATCGGTCTCGGTGCTCTCACGCACAACTGGCTGGGAAGCCCCGACACCGCGCTCGGCAGCATCATGGTCGTGCTGATCTGGATCCAGATCGGCTACCCGGTCGTCGTCTTCATGGCGGCTCTGCAACGCGTCGACCCCGAACTCTACGAAGCCGCCGAACTCGACGGCGCGAACTGGTGGCAGCGCTTCCGTGCGATCACGGTCACCAGCATCCGTCCGGAGATCTACGTCGTCGCGCTCACCTGCACGATCGCCGCGCTGAAGGTCTTCGGCCCGGTCTACGTGCTGACCCGCGGTGGTCCGGGCACCTCGACGATCGTGCCGGCCTACTACGCCTACAGCGAGTTCTTCCAGGCCCAGCAGGTCGGCTACGGCGCGACGATCGCCACCGCACTCACGATCGTCATCGCGATCATCTCGGTGCTCTTCATCCGCGCGCAGAATGCGGCGGAGCGCAAGGAAAGGGAGGGACTGTGATGGTCTCCACGCTCACCGTCACTCCGGCGGGCACGAAGCCGTCGTCCGTCCGGCCGCCGAAACGGCGCCGAGGGGCCGCGCGTCGCCGACCGATCGACTGGTTGATGCTCGCGTTCGGCATCGTCGTGGCGCTCCTGATCATCGCGCCGTTCTACCTGATCGTGGTGAACTCGTTCAAATCGCCGACCGACTACTCCAACGGGGGTCCGCTGGCGTTCCCGACGCAGTTCTACACCGACGGCATCGTCGCCTTCTGGGAGCGTGTCAACTTCCCCGAGAAGGTCTGGAACTCGATCTTCATCTCCGGCATGGTCGCCGTGCTCGCGGTGCTCATCTCGATGCTCAATGCGTTCGCCATCGGCATCGGGCGGGTGCGCGGCCGCTCGTGGGTCGTGCTGCTGTTCCTGCTCGCGAACCTCCTGCCACAGGAAGCCCTGCTCTACCCGCTGTACTACATGTTCAAGCAGGTCGGACTGTACGACAACGTCTGGTCGGTGATCATCATCTTCACGGTGATCCAGGCCGCATTCGGCACCTACCTGCTCTCGGCGGTCTACGGGACGTTCCCGAAGGAGATACTCGAGGCCGCGTCGATCGACGGCGCGAGCCGCTGGCAGATCCTCTGGCGGGTGATCTTCCCGATCAGCAGGCCGACGCTCTCTGTGCTGCTCATCTTCTTCTTCATCTGGACGTGGAACGAGTTCCTCATCCCGCTGACATTCCTCGTCTCCAACGCCAATCAGACCGTGCCGGTGGCGATCAGCGTGCTGCAGGGCGACCGATTGATGGATGTCACCACCACGAGTGCCTCGGCACTGCTCGGCCTCATCCCGACCCTTCTCTTCTTCCTCATCTTCCAGCGCACCCTCACGCGCGGCATCACCGCAGGAGCAGTCAAATAATGAAGTTCACCGATGGATTCTGGCAGCTGCGGCCGGGTGTCACCGCCCTGTACTCGCAGGAGGCATACGACGTGGAGGCGACGGATGCCACTGCCGACGGCTCCGGTCTCGTCGTGACCGCCCCCACCGGCGTGATCCGGGGCCGTGGCGACACGCTGAACCGGCCCGTCCTCACCGTGACACTCTCGTCGCCTCTCGAGGGCGTGGTGCGGGTACGGGTCGCCCACCACACCGGTGGACGGTGGCACGGTGGCTTCGCCCTGCCCGGTGCCGAGCAGGGTGGTGCGGGAGTCGTCACGGCCGAGGGCGTGCTGGCGACCGGTCCCCTCACCGCGCGCGTCGCGCCGGGTGCTCCGTGGTCGCTCGACTTCGAGGTCGACGGCGAACGCATCACCGGCAGCGGGGCGCGTTCGCAGGCATACGTGCGCCTGTCGGACGGCGCGGCGGTCGATGCAGGCATCGTCGGCAATGCGCGCGCAGACAACGGCGTGCCCGTCGAGACGGTGTTCGTGCACGAACAGCTCGACCTCGGCGTCGGCGAACTGATCTACG
>JAHIOK010000129.1 GCA_018895315.1 Actinomycetota bacterium
CGCCAGGTCGGCACTCCGATGAGCACCGCATCGTTGGCGCCGTCGGGTGCGGGCCAGTCGCCGGCGCGAGGCCAGAGGCGATCGACGGAGAGACCCATCAGGCCGACACGTAGACCCAGGCGACGCGGCCGCTGGCCAGGGGTGCGGCCACCCGCCGGTACAGCGAGACCTCGTACTCGTCGGCAGCTTCGAGTTCGGCTTCGGTGATCCAGAGCGCTCTGCCCATCACTTTGTCGAGGGGGCTGCCGGTGGCGCGCACGATGGGGTGCACATCGGCGCCCGAGAGATCGACGACCCGGCGATCTTCGATCTCGGCATAGTCGACGGTGTACCCGGGCAGCACGTCGTTCTCGCCATGCACGAGCCGCCCGAACGTGTCGAGCTGCACGCTGGCGTTCTGCAGCGTGCCGTACGAGAACAGGAGCTGATCGGCCGAGGCGTCCGTCACGGAGTCAGGCTAGCGCGCCAAGCAGTGCCTGGGCGATCGAGAAGATCGCGAGTCCGGCAAGTGCTCCGACGATCGTGCCGTTCAGGCGGATGTACTGGAGGTCACGGCCTACCATGAGTTCGATCTTCTCCGTCGTCTCCGCCGTGTCCCACTTCTCCACAGTGTCGGTGATGATCGACGCGATGTCGTGGCGGTAACGGTCGACGAGGAAGACCGCGGCGTCGGTCACCCAGGTGTCGACACGGCGCTGGAGGGTGGGATCCGTCGTCAACCGCTGGCCGATCTCGCTCAGCGCGGTTGCGGCGCGGCGTCGCAGCCCGCTCTCCGGATCGGCCAGTGCGTCGAGCAGACCGTTCTTCGCGGTGTTCCACGCCTCTCCGGCGAGATCGCGCACGCGCGGGCTGTCGAAAACGTTGACCTTCGCGTCTTCGAGCTTGCCGATCGTCTCGGGGTCGTGCTGCAGGTTGTCGGCGAGGCGGGAGAGGTAGCCGTCGACGGCGTGGCGGGCCGGATGCTGCGGATCGGCGCGCACGGCCGAGACGAACTTCACCGCCTCGTTGTAGACGGTGTCATCGACGAGGCGGTGCGCGATTCCCGGTACCCACGACGGCAGACGCCGCGAGACGAGCCCGGCGAACGACGTGCGGTTCGCGGTGAGCCAGGTGCCGATGGAATCCGCGGCCAGATCGACGGCGCCGTGGTGTGCCCCCGCTGCGACGATCTTCTCCAGCCATGCACCCGCCGGGGGGCCCCATTCGGGCGCGATGAGGTGCTCACGGGCGAGGTCCTCGATCACCGACTGCACGTCGTCGTCGCTGAGTGCTCTCAGAATTCCCGCGGCCATGGCCGAGCCCTCCGCCGCGACCCGTTCGGCATGCGACGGGTGGGCCAGCCACTCGCCGAGTCGTGAGGCGATCGCGGTGCCTTCGAGCTTGGTGCGCACGACCTCCCCCGAGAGGAAGTTCGTTTCGACGAACTCTCCGAGCGTGCGGCCGATCTCGTCCTTGCGGTTCGGGATGATCGCGGTGTGGGGGATCGGAATGCCGAGCGGATGCCGGAACAGCGCCGTCACCGCGAACCAGTCCGCGAGCGCTCCGACCATTCCGCCCTCGGCAGCCGCGCGGACGTAGGAGAGCCACGGATAGCGGTCCTGCAGGGCGAAGGCGATCACGAAGACGACGGCCAGCACGATCAGGGCGCCCAGGGCGATGCCCTTCATCCTCTGCAGTGACCGCAGGCGCTCCTGATCGGCCGCGCTGAGCAGTTCGGTCGGGGTGCGCACCATATGGTAATCCTCGCACTGGGTTACCCTGGCGGCGTGATCGACGACATCAAGAAGCGCGCACTGCACCGCACCAGCATCATCGAGGGCCAGGTGCGGGGGCTGGCCAAGATGATCGAGTCCGAGGACTATTGCATGGACATCATCGGGCAATCCCGCGCCATCCAGAAGGCTCTCGAGTCCCTCAACAAGCTGCTGCTCGAGAACCACCTGCGTACGCATGTCTCGCACATGTTCGAACAGGGCGGCCAAGAGCGGGAACAGGCCGTCGCGGAGCTGCTGCGCGCCTTCGACTTCGAGAACCGCTAGGCGAGCGGTCCGAGCCAGGCCGAGGCCACAGTGGAGTGCGCCGACTCCGGGTCGGACGGATGGAACATCCCCGCCAGCACGTCGCGGTACAGCCGCGACAGTTCCGAGCCGGCGAAATAGGACGAACCGCCCGAGACGAGGATCGCTTCGTCGACGACGTGCTTGGCCATCACGACAGCGCGATGCTTGACCCCGGAGAGTAACGCGAACCACTGCGCGCCATGATCGACGACGTCGTCCAGGTCGTGGCCGAGGGCCGCGAGCTGCGGGGGGAGGGCGTCGTATGCAAGGGCCATGTCGGCGATCCGCCAGCGGATGTCGGGGTCCTGGCTGTATGACCTGCCGGTCTTCTTCGAGGTGCGCTGCCGCGTGGTGCTCACCGCGAGCTCGAGGGCGCGTCGGGCGATGCCGGTGTAGACCGAGGCGATCAGCACCTCGAAGACGCTGAAGATCCCGAACACGATGGGGTCGGGGTTCGGACCCGGATCGACACGGCGCACGACGCGATCGGCGGGAGCCATCGCTCCGTGCAGCTCGGTGGTGCGGCTCTGGGTGCCGCGCATCCCGAGTGTGTTCCAGTCATCGCGGACCACCACCTCCGGGGAGCGCGGCACGAAGGCATAGACCATCTTGGGCCCGTCGGGCGAGAGGATGTCGAGACCGTGCAGGCCGAGCTGGGTCCATACCGGCGACAGCGAGGTGAAGATCTTCGTACCGGTGAACGCATACGATCCGTCGCTGTGAGGCACGGCATCCGTGTCGCTGCCGAACAGCACGAGGTCATTACCGGCCTCGCTGATGCCGAAGGCGAACACCTCGCCGGCGACCGCACCCTCCTGCACGAAGCGCAGATCGGAGATGCCGCGGTCGGCCAGCACTTTCGCGACTCCGGTCCAGACCAGGTGCATATTGATCGCGAGGGCCGTCGCCGGAGCGGCACCGGCCAGACGCTGCTGGAGCACGGATGCCTCAGCGAAACCGAGTCCGCCGCCACCGAGCTCGGCCGGCACCAGGATCGCAAGATAGCCCGCGTCTTTCAGATCGGCCAGGTCGTCATCGGGGAACGTGTTCTCACGATCGTGCACGACCGCCCGCTCGCGGAAACGCTCGAGCAGTTCGTCGGGAAGATAACCGGTCGGATCGAAGGCGCTCACGACAGCACCTCGAGCAGCTGCGCGATCGTGGCCTCGGGTTTGTCGCGGTGCGGGGAGTGACCGGCGCCGGGCACGACCGACATCGACACGTGCGGGTTGGCGAGCACCTCGTCGGCCAAGGTGCCGGTGAAGATCGAGTAGACGTGCGGATCCGCCCCGATCACGTGGGTGGGAACGGTGAGGGCGGTCGCGGCATCCCGGACGTCCCACACGATGTTCTGCAGGCTCGTCTGTTCGACCGCCCACCGGCTCGCCTGCTGTGCTGAGAGCGATTTCAGCTCGACGTCGTGAGGGTGCCAGTGCGGGTGCTGGGCGCGAACGGTGGCCTCGCTGGAGTCGGCGAAGGACTCCTCCTGACTCGCCCGCACGATCTCGCGGTCGCGTTCTGCGAGATGAATGCCGGGATCGATGAGGATCAGGCGCCTGGCCCATTGCGGGTGTCGGGCGCTCGCGATCGTCGCGGCGGCCCCACCCAGGGAGTGTCCGACGACCAGGCTCCACGGCCCATTCGATGCGGGCAGGGTGTGCACCAGATCGGCCGCGTAGGCCTCGAGCGTGTAGTCGAGGGCCCGCGGCGCGGTGCCGTGACCGCGCAGATCGACAGCGACGGCGTGCCACCCGGCACCCGCCAGCGCTGTGCCGATGCGCCACATCAGAGCTCCGTTCGAGCCGAGACCGTGCACGAGCAGGGCGTGGCGGGGTGAGGCGGGGTCGCCCCACGAGAGACAGGGCAGGGTCACCGGAGCGGGCATAGTCTGAGCCTATGATCTCGACGGAGCTCGCGTCTGCGCTGCGGAAGGCCGGGCTCACGTGGCATCCGAAATCGGGTGATCGATTTCAGCTCGACGAGCCAGAGTTCGACGCCGACGTCTTCACAGTGAGCGAGATGACCGTGGAGCCGCGGGACTATCCCACCGGCAAGATCCTCTCGTTCAACGGCACGACGGAATGGGCGCTCGATTCCGTCGCGCAGGATGACGCGCTCTGGCTTCCTCGAGAAGACCAGCTGCGCGAGATGCTGCGGGCGACGTTCCGCGGCCTCCGCCGGCTCGCCGACACGCACGAGGTCGAGATCGAACTCGGCGGGCGCCGGCTCGTGTTCTCGCACCCCGAGCCGGCGGACGCCTACGCCCTGGCGCTTCTGGAGCTGCTGCGCGGACTCGAGTGAGTCAGCGACGCGCTCCTCAGGTGATGGTGTGCAGCGGCTCGGTGTCGGGGATGGGGCTCGGGTCGCGGTGACGCAGATCGGGGAAGCCCTTGACGAAGACGACCGCGACGACGAGGCCGACGACCGCGAACACCGCTGCCGCCCAGTACGCGCCCTGCGGTCCGGAGCCGTCGATCAAGAAGCCGGCGGTCGCGGAACCCGCTGCGGCACCGATGAGCTGCCCGGTGCCGATCCAGCCG